>NZ_SLVT01000010.1:0-270511 GCF_004345505.1 Micromonospora sp. CNZ303
ACTCCCCATGCCACCGAGCAACATCAACATCCGTCACAGGCAGACCAACGAACACAAGTCGAACTCGATTCGCCTACTGCCGTTGCAGTACTAGGAGAGCCGTTCGACGACCATCGCCATGCCCTGGCCGCCGGCCGTGCACATCGTTTCGAGACCGAACTGGCCGTCGCGGGCCCGCAGCCCGTTGATGAGGGTCGTCGTCATCCGCGCTCCGGTCTGGCCGAACGGGTGGCCCAGGGCGATCGCGCCGCCGTGGACGTTGACCCGCTCGGGAGCGGCCTTGAGATCCCAGATCGAGGGGACGACCTGCGCGGCGAACGCCTCGTTGAGCTCGACGAGATCGATGTCGGCCATCGAGAGCCCGGCCAGCGCGAGGGCACGCTTCGAGGCCTCGACCGGGCCGAGACCCATGATCTCCGGCGAGATCGCCGAGACGCCCGTGGACAGGATCCGGGCCAGCGGCGTGATGCCGAGCTCGGCGGCCCTGCGGGCGGACATGACGACGAGGGCCGCCGCACCGTCGTTGAGCGCGCAGCAGTTGCCGGCGGTCACCGTACCGTCGGGCCGGAAGACCGGCTTGAGTCCGGAGAGCGACTCGACGGTCACCCCGGCGCGGGGGCCGTCGTCGGTGGCCACGACGGTGCCGTCGGGGAGGGTCACCGGCGTGATGTCGGTGGCGAAGAAGCCCGACTCGATCGCGGCCCGGGCCCGCTGCTGGCTCGTGGCGGCCCACTCGTCCTGCTCGGCGCGGCTCACCCCGCGGTGGCTCGCGACGTTCTCGGCGGTCTCGCCCATCGCGATGTAGACGTCGGGCAGCTCGCCCGCGTCGCGCGGGTCGGTCCACGGGCCGGCGCCACCCTGGGCGCGGGCGGCGGTGCGCTCCCCCGCCGCCGCGAAGATCGGGTTCTTCGTGTCCGGCATGCCGTCGGACTTGCCGGCGGCGAAGTGCGAGACGACCTCGACCCCGGCGGAGACGAGCACGTCCGCCTCACCGGCGCGGATGGCGTGCAGCGCCATCCGGGTCGTCTGCAGGCTGGAGGCGCAGTAGCGCTGCACCGTCGTCCCCGGGACCCGGTCGAGCCCGAGCTCGACGGCGACGACGCGCCCGAGGCCCCAGCCCTGCTCGCCGGCCGGCTGCGCGCAGCCGAGCATGAGGTCGTCGATCCGGGTCGGGTCGAGCGACGGCACCTGGGCCAGGGCCGCCCGGACCATCTGGGTGGCCAGGTCGTCGGCCCGCATCGAGGCCAACGACCCCTTGAAGGCCCGGCCGATCGGCGAGCGCGCCGCGGCGACGATGACTACGTCCTGCATGGTGTCCTCCGATTTCGGGCTGGCGCCCGTGACGGCGGTGCCGTCGGTGTCAGGTCTGGTCGGGGTGTCGCGGCGCTCACCCGGTGAGCTTGAACTTCTGGATCTTTCCGCTCGGGGTCCGTGGCAGGGCCGGAACGACGCTGAAGCTGCGGGGGCGCTTGAAGTTGGCCAGCCGGTCCCGGCACCACGCCTCGAGTTCGTCGACGAGCGCCGACTCGTCGCCACCCCAGTCGGGAACGGTCTGCACGAAGGCGCTGCCGACCTCGCCCATCCGCGCGTCGGGGACCCCGACCACGGCGGCGTCGGAGACCGCGGGGTGCTCGCACAGCACGCGCTCGACCTCGGCCGGATAGACGTTGAAGCCCCCGACCATGTAAACGTCCTTGATCCGGTCGGTGATGCGCAGGTAGCCGTCCTCGTCGACCCAGCCGACGTCACCGGTGTGCAGCCAGCCGTCCTCGTCGATGGCCTGTGCGGTGGCGGCCGGGTCCTCGAAGTAGCCCAGCATCACGTTGTAGCCACGCACGAGGACCTCGCCGGACTCACCCGCCGGCAGCGCCTGTCCGTCGAGACCGGCGATCCGCAGCTCGGTGCCCGGGATCGCCCGTCCGCAGCTGGTCGAGATCCGCTCGAGGTCAGCGTCGGGCGGACACACGGTCGCGGTGCCGCACGTCTCGGTCAGGCCGTAGGCGGTGATGACGTCGCGGAAGCCGAGTTCCTCGCGCATCCGGCGCAGCAGCGGCACCGGCACGATCGTGGCCCCGGTGACGGCCAGGCGTACCGAGCTGACGTCGTAGGCGCCGAAGTCGGGGTGTTCGAGCAGGGAGGTGTACACGGTGGGCGCGCCGGGGAAGACGGTGACGCGTTCCCGCTCGACGAGACGCAGCACGGTCGCGACATCGAACACGGCGACCGGGATGATCGTGGCGCGCATGAGCAGGCAGGCCAGGATGCCGGCCCGGTAGCCGAAGCTGTGGAAGAACGGGTTGACCATGAGGTAGCGGTCGCCGCGCCGCAGCCCGACGAGCCGGGCCCACTCCCGGTCGACGCGCAGGTTCGAGGCGTGCGAGACCATCGCGCCCTTGGGGTAGCCGGTGGTGCCCGAGGTGAACAGGATGTCGGCCATGCCTGCGGGGTCGAGGGCGGCGATCCGTCCGTCGACGACGGCGGGGTCGACCTGGTCGGCCGACGCGGTGAAGCCGGCCAGGGACCACACGCCGTCACACGCCTGCTCGCGGCCGGCGGCGGACAGGTCGACGACGGTACGCAACGAGGGCAGCAGCGGCACGGGGCGCCCGACGGCCGGCGGTGGCCCGTCGCCACGCAGCGCGGCCAGGTAGTCGGCACCCAGGAAGGTATCGTCGAGGATGACCATCGTGGCCCGGACCTTGGCGATGGCGTACCGCGCCTCCTCCCCGCGGAAGCGGGTGTTGACGGGGCAGAGCACGCCGCCGGCGGCCAGCACGCCGAGGGCGCTGACGACCCAGTCGGCGCTGTTCGGGGCCCAGACGACGACGCGCGCCCCCGGCTCGAGGCCGTGCGCGACCGCTGCCCGGGCGAACCGGGTGACGGCCGCGTCGAGTTCGGCGAAGGTCATCCGTACGTCACCGTCGACCAGGGCCTCGATCTCGGCGGCGTCCTGCGCGGCCTGCCGCAGCAGGGCGGGGATCGTGGTCGGCACGTCACTCACGCACATCTCCTCACGCGGAGCCGGTCACTTGTCTGGCGCGGGCCACAGACTACCAACCAAGCGCTTGCTAGACTAGCCTCGGCGACGCCGGCCACGCCGTCAGCGAGCCGCGCAGACTCAACCGATCCGACGTCCGGCACCGACCGGCGAGACATCCGCAGGAAGGGAACCCGGTGGCAGAGGCATACATCGTGGACGCCGTCCGCACCCCCGTCACGCGACGCGGCGGCGCGCTCGCGGGCATCCACTCCGCCGACCTGGGCGCCGCCGCGCTCACCAGCCTCATGAACTCCTCGGGGATCGACCCCGACGCCGTCGAGGACGTCGTGTTCGGCTGCGTCGACACCATCGGTTCACAGGCCGGTGACATCGCCCGCACCGCCTGGCTCGCCGGCGGCCTACCGCAGCACGTGCCGGGGGTCACCGTCGACCGGCAGTGCGGCTCGAGCCAGCAGGCGGTGCACTTCGCGGCCCAGGCCGTCATGGCCGGGGTCAACGACGTCGTCGTGGCCGGGGGCGTGCAGAACATGAGCGCCATCCCCATCTCGGCCGCGATGCTCACCGGCCAGCAGTACGGCTTCGCCGACCCCTTCTCCGGCTCCTCAGGCTGGCGCGAGCGCTACGGCGACAAGGAGATCTCGCAGTTCCGCTCCGCCGAGATGATCGCCGAGAAGTGGGACATCAGCCGGGAGGAGATGGAGCGCTTCGCCCTGCGCAGCCACGAGCGGGCCCTGCGGGCCATCGCCGAGGGCCGCTTCACCCCCGAGATCCGCGCCGTCGGCGACGTCGACACCGACACCTGCCCGCGCGTCGACACGAGCCTGGAGAAGATGGCCGGCCTCAATCCGCTCACCCCGGGCGGCCGGGTCACCGCCGCCGCGGCGAGCCAGATCTGCGACGGCGCCGCCGCCCTGCTCGTCATGAGCGAGCGGGCCGTGGCCGCGCACGGGGTCACCCCGCGCGCCCGGATCCACCACCTGTCGGTACGCGCCGACGACCCGGTGTGGATGCTCACCGCCCCGATCCCGGCCACCGCCCACGCGCTCGGGCGTACCGGGCTGTCGATCGAGGACATCGACCTGTTCGAGGTCAACGAGGCGTTCGCCTCGGTCGTGCTCGCCTGGATCAGGGAGACGGGGGCCGACCCGGAGCGGGTCAACGTCAACGGCGGCGCGATCGCCCTGGGCCACCCCCTCGGCGCCACCGGCGCCCGGCTCATGACCACCCTGCTGCACGAGCTCGAGCGCACCGGCGGACGCTACGGCCTGCAGACGATGTGCGAGGGCGGCGGCCAGGCCAACGTGACGATCATCGAGAGGCTCTGATGACCCAGTCTCCCACCGCGCCCGAGGGCGTCGACCTGACCGGCCAGGTCGCCATCGTCACCGGCGGCACCCGGGGCATCGGGGCCGAGATCACCCGTACCTTCCTCAGGGCCGGGGCGCGGGTGCTCGTGTGCGGCCGCGGCGAGCCCGAGCAGCTGCCCGAGGTCGACGGACGCACGCCCGTCTTCGTCCAGGCGGACGTGCGCGATCCCGAGCAGGCCAGGGCCCTCGTCGCGGCGGCGGTGGACCGGTTCGGCCGGCTCGACATCCTGGTCAACAACGCCGGTGGCGCGCCGAACGCCGACACCGCGACGGTCTCCCCCCGCTTCGTCTCGGCGATCGTCACGCTCAACCTGCTCGCCCCGTTCTACGTCGCCCAGCAGGCCAACGAGGTCATGCAGCGCCAGGGCAGCGGGACGATCATCAACATCGGCTCGGTCGCCGGGGCCAACCCGGCCCCGGACACCGCCGCGTACGCCGCCGCCAAGGCGGGCCTGACGATGCTGACCCGGTGCCTCGGGCTCGACTTCGCGCCGGCCGTACGGGTCAACCAGGTGACGGTGGGTCTCGTGCGGACCGAGCTGTCGCACCTCTACTACGGCGACGAGGCGGGACAGGACCGGGTGGCCCGGACGATCCCCATGCGGCGGATGGCCACCCCGGCCGACGTCGCCGCGGCCTGCCTGTTGCTCGCCTCGCCGCTGGCCGGCTACGTCACCGGCACGGAGATCGTCGTCGCCGGGGGCGGTGAGATCCCGTCGCGGCACCTGGCCGCCCAGCCGCCCGGCACCGGCCCGCTCGGCTGAGCCCGCCGGGCAACGTACGACAGGGGGGTCCGCACCGGCCGGTGCGGACCCCTCCGTCATGCGCTGTCGGCGGCCGGCTCAGAGACCGGCGAGCGCCGCCACCTCGGCCCGGACCGCCGCCGGGGAGCCGGCCAGCAGCTGGGCCGACTTGCCGCGCTTGAAGAACAGGTGCGCGTCGTGCTCGAAGGTGAACCCGATGCCGCCGTGCAGCTGGATCGCCTCGGCGGCGACGGTCATCAGCGTGTCGGTGCACACGAGCTTGGCCAGTGCCGCGTCGTGCGAGCGGGTGGCGGCCCCGGTGCGCAGCGTCGTGACGAGGTGTTCGGCCGTGGCCCGCGCCCCGGCGACCGCGACGGCGAGGTCGGCGCAGCGGTGCTTGAGGGCCTGGAACGACCCGATCGGGCGGCCGAACTGCTCGCGGACCTTGAGGTACTCGACGGTGCGGTCGAGGCAGGCGCGGGCGGCGGCGGCCGACTCCAGCGCGAGCATGGCGCGCACGTGGTCGAGCAGCACCCGGGGCCCCTCGCCGCCGGGGGCGTCGACCCGGGTGGCGGCGGCCTCGCGGAGGCGAACCGTGCTCAGCCGCCGGGTCTGGTCGAGCGTCATGTGCGTCCGCGCGTCCACCCCGTCGGTGGCCAGGTCGACGGCGTAGACGCCGAGCCCACCGCCGGTGTCCCGGGCGGTGACGAGGACGACCCGGGCGGCCTCGACCCCGGCGACGAGGGTCTTGGTGCCGGTCAGCGCCCACCCGTCCCCGGTGCCGGTGGCCCGGGTGGCGGTCCGCTCGAGGTCCCAGCCCGCGCCGTCCTCGGCGAGGGCGCTGGCCAGGGTCAACTGCCCGGCCACGACGCGCGCCAGCAGAGGCTCGGCGCTCGGGCCGAGGGCGCGGGCGGCGAGGACCGCGGTGAGGCTCGTCGCGAGCGCGCCGGGCACGAGCCGGGCCCCGAGCTCCTCGATGGCGGCGGTCGCGGCGGACACGTCGAGGCCGAGCCCGCCGAGGTGCTCCGGCACGACGAGGCCGAGCAGGCCCAGCTCGGCCGTGAGCAGCTCGTGCAGTCGCGGGTCGTGGCCCAGCGCCCCGACCATGAGTTCGTGGGTGCGGCGCAGGTCGGCCCGCTCGTCGAGCACCTCGACGACGGAGGCGCGGACCTGGGCCACCTCCTCGGCCGCCTCGGGACGCCACGCCTCGGCCACGGGGTGGGGTCCGGCGCTCGCTTCGGTCATCGTCCTCACCTCATCGGGGCAGACCGAGCAGGCGCTCGGCGATGATGTTGCGCTGGATCTCGTTGGAGCCGCCGTAGATCGTGTTGGCGCGGCTGAAGAGGAAGTGGGTCTGGGCGTCGTCCAGCTCGTACCCGGGCCCGGTGAGCAGCGCCCCGGCCCCCTCGATGTCGACCGCCAGTTCGCCGAGCGAGCGGTTCCACGTGGCCCACTGGAGCTTGGAGATCGACGCCTCCAGGCCGGAGAGCCCCGCACCGGCGGACGCGAGCAGCCGCACCGCCGTGTGCCGCATCACCTCGAGCCCGATGTACGCCTCGACGAGGCGGTCGCGCAGCGCCGGCTCCTGCCAGGCGCCGTTCTCGTGGGCCCGGGCGATGACGGCGTCGAGGCGCCGGCGGAAGCCGATCTGCTGGCCGAGGGTGGACACGCCGCGCTCGAAGCCCAGGGTGCCCATGGCGACCTTCCAGCCCTCGCCCTCGGCGCCGACGCGGTGCTCGACGGCGGCGACGGCCCCGTCGAAGAAGACCTCGTTGAACTCGCTCGTGCCGGTCAGCTGGGTGATCGGGCGCACCGTGACGCCGGGCTGGTCCATCGGCACGAGCAGGTAGGACAGGCCCGCGTGCCGGGTCGAGTTCGGGTCGGTGCGGCACAGCACGAAGCACCAGTCGGCCAGGTGCGCGAGCGAGGTCCACACCTTCTGCCCGGTGATGACGTAGCTGTCGCCCCGGCGCTCGGCGCGGGTGCGCACCCCGGCGAGGTCCGAGCCGGCGTCGGGCTCGGAGTAGCCCTGGCACCAGATGTCCTCGCCGCTGGTGATGCCGGGCAGGAACCGCGCCTTCTGCTCCGGCGTGCCGAACGCCAGCAGGGTCGGGCCGAGCAGTTGCTCGGACATGTGCCCGAGCCGGCCGGGGGCGCCGGCGCGGGCGTACTCCTCGTGGTAGATGACCTGCTGGGCCAGGGTGGCGGGGCGACCGCCGTACTCGCTGGGCCAGCCGAGGCCGATCCAGCCGGCCCGGCCCAGGTGGCGCTCCCACTCGCGGCGCAGCTCGTGCGCCTCGTGCTCGCGTCCCTCGCCGCCGGTGCCGACGGCCTCGGCGAACGGCCCGGTGAGGGCCTCGTGGAGCCAGCCGCGGATCTCGGCCCGGAACTGCTCGTCGCTCACCGGTGCGCCGGTGGCCCGCGCCGCGTCCGTACCCATGTCAGGCACCGTAGACGGGGGTCGGCGGCGCGGAGCGGGCGACGAGGTCGGCGATCGCGTCGGTGAGTTCCTCCGGCTTCCACCGCTCGTCCCTGGTGACGGCCGGCCCGTGGCGCCAGCCGTCGGCGAGCGAGACCTCGCCGCCGGCGACCTCGAAGACGACTCCGGTGACGGCCTGCGCGGCGTCGGACCCGAGCCAGACCACGAGGGGGGAGACGTTGGCCGGGTCCATCGCGTCGAAGCCCGTCGCGGGGGCGGCCATCGCCTCGGCGAAGACGGCCTCGGTCATCGGCGTACGGGCCGAGGGGGCGATCGCGTTGACGACGATGCCGTAGTGGGCCCACTCGACGGCCGCGATCCGGGTCAGGGCGGCGATCCCGGCCTTGGCGGCGCCGTAGTTGCCCTGCCCGACGCTGCCCATGAGCCCCGCGCCGGAGGACGTGTTGACGACGCGCGCGGCGACCCGTCGGCCGGCCTTGGCCTCGTCCCGCCAGTAGGCGGCGGCATGGCGCATCGGGACGAAGTGGCCCTTGAGGTCGACCCGCAGGACGAGGTCCCACTCCTGCTCGCTCATGTTGACGAGCATCCGGTCGCGGTTGATGCCGGCGTTGTTGACGAGGGTGTGCAGCCCGCCGAAGGTCTCGACGGTCTCGCGCACGAGGCGCTCGCCGTAGGCCCAGTCGCTGACGTCGCCGGTGCTGACGACCGCGCGACCGCCCGCTGCGCGGATCTCGTCGACGACGGCCCGGGCCGCCTCCCGGCTGCTCTCGACGTCGTTGACGACCACGTCGGCGCCCTGCCGGGCGTACTCGAGGGCGTGCGCCCGGCCCAGCCCCTGTCCCGCACCGGTCACGATCACCGTTCGTCCTACGCAGAAGCCGCTCACGACACGCCCCTTCACTCGTGGTGCCGCCAGAAAACCACATCCGACACTAGCTATGCAAGCAAGCGCTTGGTAGGGTCCGCGAAACGACAGAAGGACGGCGGACCACGTGACGATGTTCTCGGCCCTGCGATTCCGAGACTTCCGCTTCGTACTCCTGACCCTGGTGCTGTCCCAGGCGGGCTACTGGGGCTGCAACATCGCCTTCCAGTCGGTGCTCACCGAGGTCGACGGCACCCCGGCGACGATGGGCGCGCTCTTCTTCTGCCTGCTCGTGCCGTTCACGCTCTTCTCCATCCCCGCCGGGGTGCTGGCCGACGCCTTCGACCGGCGGCGGCTGCAGATCGGCGTGCTCCTGGCGACGAGCGCCCTGGCCGGGGTCTGCGCGGCGACGGTCGCCGCCAGGGTCGTCGACCTGCCCGTGCTGCTCGGGCTCGCCTTCCTCGCCGGCACCGGGATCAGCTTCCTGTCCCCGGTGACCCAGGCCCTCGTGGCCAACACCGTCCCGGCCGAGGCGCTCGGCACCGCCGTCCCGATCCAGGCCGCCGGGCTCAACCTCGCCCGCTCGATCGGCCCCGCGGTCGCCGGGCTGATCCTCGTGGCCTGGGGACCGCTGGGCACGTTCGTGATGTACGCGACGCTCAGCCTCGCCGCGGTGGCCGCCGCCGTCGCGGTGCGCACCCGTCGCGTCCCGCCGGCCACCCCCGTCGTCCGCGAGAGCCTGGCCGCGCAGGTCCGCGCCGGCATCCGGCACGCCCGGGAGCGGCCCCCGGCCGCGCTCTGCCTGGTCATCGTGGGGGTCAACGCCTTCTTCGGGTGCACCTTCACGACCCAGCTCGCCATCCGGGCGACCTCGGTCTCGGACCATCCGGAGACGGTCTTCCCCATTCTCGTGGCCCTGACCGGGCTGGGCTCGTTCCTCGGGGTCCTCGTCGTGGCCCGTCTCTCCGGGCGCGTCGCCACCGTGTGGCACGCCGCGGCCACCCTCGGCCTGCTCGCCGTGAGCACCGCGCTGCTCGGGGCGGCGACGACGGTTCCCGTGCTCGCGGGGGCCGCGCTGCTGTGCGGCTCGTTCAGCATCGGCGCCATGGTGATCCTGCAGACGGTCGTCCAGCGGGTCGTCGACGACGCGCAGCGCGGCCGGGCGATGAGCCTCTACTTCCTCGGCTGGGGCGGCATGCCGTTCGGTGCCCTCCTGCTCGGCGGGCTGAGCACGTGGTTCGGCTCCGCGACCGCCTTCCTGCTGTACGCCGCCGCGTGCCTCGCGACGGCGATCACGGTGATCGTGTGGTTGCGGCGCGGGGGCACCGCTCCCCTGCCCGCGACGTGACCGCCCCGGCCCCTCCTGCTCCCTGCCGACCCACCGCCCCCTTCCAGGAGTTCGTCGTGACCGACCAGTCCCCCCCGACCACACCCGCGGCGGCGCTGCCCGTGCCCGCCGACTTCGCCCACCGCACCGGGTTCGCGCTCGTCACCGGCGGCAGCGGCGGCATCGGCCGCGTCGTCGCCCTCGAGCTGGCCCGCCGGGGCTCGGCGGTGGCGATCACCTACCGCGGCAACGCCGAGGCGGCCCGGCAGGTGTGCGACGAACTGCCGCCCGTCGCGTCCGGCACGCACTCGGCGCACCACCTCGACCTCACCGACGCCGAGGCCACCGCCGCGCTCGTGACCGAGCTCACCGGAAACCACGGTCCGCTGCACACGATCGTGCACGCGGCCGGGCCGCACGTTCCCATGCGGCACCTGTCGACGGTGAGCCCCGGGCAGTTCGCCACGCAGGTGGCCAACGACACGACAGCCTTCTTCACGCTGGTCTCGGCCTGTCTGCCGGCCCTGCGGGAAAGCCGCGGCAACGTCGTGGCGATCACGACCGCGGCGACGGCGCGCTACCCCACCCGGGACGGCCTCTCCGCCGCGCCGAAGGCGGCGGTCGAGGCGCTCGTGCGGGCCTTCGCCAACGAGGAGGGCCGCTTCGGCATCCGGTTCAACTGCGTCGGGCCGGGCATGCTCACCGACGGAATGGCCGAGCGGCTCATCGCCTCGGGGGACCTCGACGAACGCGCCCTGGCCGTCGCCCGTTCCTCGACCCCGCTGCGGCGTTTCGGTGCCGCCCTCGATGTCGCCGAGGCCGCCTGCTTCCTGGCCAGCGACCGGGCCAGCTTCGTCACCGGGCAGAAGCTCGACGTCGACGGGGGCTTCGGTGTCTGAGCAGCCCCGGTCCTTCCCGTCGATGTCGGGCCCCTGTGACGAAGGGGACACGGCGACCAGGGTCGCCGGCTCGGTCGGGCTGGATGTGCTGCTCGCCGAGCGGGCCATCGAGCGGGCCCTGCTGCGTTACGCGCGCGGGGTCGACCGGATGGACCGGGAGCTCGCCGCGAGCGCCTTCCACCCGGACGCCCGGATCACCCTCGGCGGGACCGTGGCCGACCGGGACACGACGCTGGACGCGGTCTTCGCGCTCGTGGCGCGGCGCACCATGACGATGCACTACCTGACGAACGTCCTGGTCGAGCTCGACCCGACCGACCCGGACCGCGCCCGGGCCGAGACGTACGGCATCGCGTTCCAGCGCAGCGCGTCGGAGCCGCCGCACGGCAACCTCGTCAGCGGGTTCCGCCACGTCGACCTCGTCACCCGGCGCGCGGGCGAGTGGCGGGTGCGGGAACGTCTGACCGTCTCGGAGTGGCAGCGGGTCGACGACCTCGCCGGGCAGTGGCCGATCCCCGAGGCCTCGCTGCGGGGAACCCGCGACGGGTCCGACCCGGTCAGCCGCCCGTGGCCGCCCGCAGGCCTGGGTGCCTAGCCGCCGGATCGGTTGCTCAGCCGCCGGGTCGGCTGCCTAGCCGCCGGATCGGCTGCCTAACCGTCGGATCGGTGCTTAGCCGTCGGATCGGGCCGTCAGCTCGGATCGGGCCGTCAGCTCGGGTCGGGCCGCGACCCGCCGAGCATCGCGCGCATTCCGCCGTGGTTGCCGGCGACGAGGGCGGCCCGGTCCGGGCCGGAACGCCGCGCGGCGACCTCGGCCTGCTGGCGCACGACGTGTACCGGGCCGGCGCCCAGGGCTGCCAGCCCCTGGGCGGCGACGTCGGCCGGGTCGGCCGCTCCGGTGAGATCGAGGCCCGCCCGCTGCATGGCGGGAGTGGCCGTGAGCCCGAGCACGAGGTGCAACACGTCGACGCCGACCTGCCCGAGTTCGAGCCACAGGCCCTCGGTGAAGATCCGGGCGAAGGCCTTGGCCGCCGCGTAGACGCCGATGTCGGCGTGGCCGAGGTAGCCGGCCGAGGAGCCGACGACGAGAATGCCGCCGCGCCCGCGTGCGGCGAGCCGGGCGCCGAACTCCCGGCAGAGTTCGAGCGGGCGGGTGACGTTGAGATCGATGACGGCCTGGACCCGGGCGAGATCCGCCTCGACGAAGCGGCTGCGGTAGGTGTTCGCGCCGGCGTTGAGGACGAGCAGGCCGAGGTCGAGGTCGGCGACGGCCCCGACGATCCGGGCGGTCGCGTCCGCGTCGAGCAGGTCCAGTGCGAGCACGCGGCACGGGGCCCCGTGGGCCCGGACCCGGCCGGCGACCTCATCGAGGGCCTCGGGCTTGCGGGCGACGAGCACGATGCCGAGGCCGGCCCGGGCCAGCTGCTCGGCGAACGCGGCGCCGACGCCCTCGGAGCCGCCGACGACCAGGGCCCAGGGCCCGTAGCGCTCGCGCAGGCCGATCAGGCCGGCGGCCCCGCTCATGACCCCGTCCCGCTGTCCGTCGCGGCGGCGCTGCGCTCGTCGAACCAGTCCCACTCCCAGGGGGTGATGGTGGCCAGGGGCCCGGTGAGCAGCGGGGTGGCCGTGCTGGCGAGCGCCGCGGGCGGGGCCGGCAGCGGATCCGCGGCCAGGGCCCGCGCGAACTCGACCGGGTCGGCCTCGAGGTAGGTGAGGCGGATGCGCGTGACCGGTCCGTCGGGGTCGCTGCGGCTCGGGGCGCTGCGGAAGGTCCACACGCCCGCGACGCCGTCGCGCGCGAGCAGGTCGGGGACCTGGGTCCCGTGCTCGAACTGGGACAGGTCGGCCACATTGGGGTGTGGGGAGGTCTCGACCCGACTCACCTCGACGTGCACCCCGCGGTGGGGCCGGAAGGGCAGGGCGGCGAGGGTGACGAGGGCCCGGGGGGCCACGTAGCCCCGGACGGGGCGGAACATCCGGGTCATCGGCCGTTCGGTCCAGGCCAGCTCCGGACGCCGGCCCTGGTGGATCGCCCGGTCGCCGAGGTCCTTCCACTCGCCGATCGAGTCCGCGGCCGGCTCGGCGAACCAGTACATCGCCAGGTACTGGCTGCCGGCGAGGGTGGGGTCGGGGTAGCTGCCGAGCCGCTCGCACGCGGGGGTACGCACCCAGCGGTCGCCGTGGACGACGCCGGGCAGGGCCAGGTTCTCGGGGCGGTGGTCGAGCTGGTGCCACGCGTTGTAGTCGCGATGGCGGGCGGGGTCGGTCACCTTCGGGAACGAGAAGAAGGCGCGGGTGGCGGTCTCCGGGGTGCTCGGGATCATCTCGGCCCTCTCCGCGGTGGGGCGCTGGTGGAGCGCGATCGGACCGGCGTCGCCGCCGCGCTCGACCGCTGACGCTTGACCCTAGGGCCGCACCGGCACTACGGTCAAGCAAGCGCTTGGTAGACATCGCTGTCCGCGAAGGAGTCCCATGACCGCCAGCGACGCGGACTTCCGCGCCCGACTCGACGCCCTGATCGGCCTCACCGACCCGCCGCGCCGGGCCAAGGACGCGGTCACCGAGGCGGCCATCCGCATCTGGTGCGACGCCGTCGGCGACGAGAACCCCGCCTACCAGGACCCGCGGTGGGCCGCCCGCTCCGCCTGGGGCGGCATCGTGGCCCCGGCGACCTCGCTGAACATGTGGACCCTGCCGGGCAACCGGCGCAGCCACCGCCACGCCGAGAGCCTCGACCGGGTCAACGAGGTCCTCGCCGAACGCGGCTTCACCTCGGTGGCAGCGGTGCAGACGGAGCACACCTACGTACGCCCGCTGCGCCCCGGCGACCACCTCCAGCAGTTCCCCTCCATCGGCGCGGTCTCCCCGGAGAAGTCCACCCGCCTGGGCCGGGGACACTTCGTCGACCTCGTGAGCGAATACCGCACCCTCGACGGCGAGCCGGTCGGACGCGTCGTCCTGCGGATGCTCCGCTGGAACCCGGCGACCCGGGCCGAGGCCCCGGCGGCGCCCGGGGACCGCCTCGCCCGGCCGGTACGCCCGGTCGGCGCCGCCCCGACCGACCCGCCGCCCGCCGGCACCACCGGCACCCTGACCGCGCACCTGCAACCCGGCTACGCCGCCGCCCCCCTCGACGAGCGCCCCTACCTCGTCGGCACCGCCGCGCTCGCCGACGGGACCCGCCTCAGCGCGGACGTCGTGGACCTGCGCCCCGACCTCGTGTACGACGGCATGCCGGTCGTCGTGGCCCATCGACGCACCCGCGACGGCCAGACCCTGCCGGTCCTCACCGCCCCGCGACCCGAACGCCGCACGAGCACCCGCACCGGGGCCGAGGTGAGCACCGGTCAACGCCTCGCCCCCTGGCCGGTCCCCGTCACCCAGCTGTCCATCGCGGCGCTGGCGACCGCGACCTTCGACTTCAACGACGTGCACCTCGACCGCGACGCGGCCCTCGAGCGGGGCGCCCGCGACGTCTACATGAACATCCTCGGCTCGAGCGCGCTGGTCAACTGCTACCTCACCGACTGGGCCGGGCCGGAGGCCCGCGTCGTCGACTTCCGCACCCGCCTCGCCGCGCAGAACCACCCCGGCGACACCTGCACCCTCGACGGTGTCGTCACCGGCCTGGAGCCGGCGCCCGGGGCCACCGGGGGAACGCACGTCACCGTCGACGTCCGCGGCACCAACAGCCTCGGCGACCACGTCATCGCCTCCGCCACCCTCGCCCTGCCCTGAGAGGAACCCCGTGCTCGCCAGCTACGTCGTCGACTCCGGCTCCCCCGACAGCCTGCGTCTCGGTCGGCTCGCGGCCCCGACGCCCGGCCCCGGTCAGGTGCTCGTACGGGTCGAGGCGGCGAGCCTGGACCGCGTCGACACGTACATCCGTCGCGGCACCCACGGAATGGCGGTCACCGGGCCGACGGTCCTCGGCCGGGACGTCGCCGGCACCGTCGTGCGGACCGGCCCCGGCGTCACCGGCCTCACTCCCGGCGACGCGGTCGTCGGGCTGGCCACCGGCACCCACGCCGAGCTCGCCGTCGTCCCGGCCACGCACTGCCTCCCGCGGCCGGCCGCGCTCGACGCCGTCCACGCCGCGGCGGTGCCCACCGCCGGACGCACCGCCTACGACGCGGTCGTCAACCTCGCCGGGGTGCGCCCCGGCGACCGGGTCCTCGTCGTCGCCGCCGCGGGCGCGGTCGGCACCTTCGCCGTCCAGTACGCCCACCACCTGGGCGCGCGCGTCGTCGGCACCAGCGCCCCGGCGAAGGCCGACGCCGTACGCACCCTCGGCGCCCTCGACGTCGTGGACCACTACCGCCCCGACGTCGTCGAGTCCCTGCGTGCCGCCCTGCCCGGCGGCGAGGCCGACGTCGTCGTTGAGTCGGTCGGCGGCACCCTGTGGTCCGACGTGCTCAAGGTCCTCGCCCCCGGCGGGCGGCTGGTCACCTGCGGCGTCACCGCCGACAGCCACGCCCACCTGCACCTGGGTCGACTCATGGTCAGGGGCTGGACGCTGCGCGGCATCGGCCGGCCCGGGCCCGAGGCGGTGGCCCGCCAGCTACGCGAGGCCCTCACCCTCTCGGCCGTCGCCGCCACCCCGGCAGTCGCCGCCACGTACCCGCTCGCGCATGCCGCGGCCGCGCACGACCGGCTGGAGGCATCCGATTTCGTCGGGCGGATCGTCCTCACGACCGGCTGAGCGGGGCCGCGGTGGGGCGGTGGCGGCCGCCGAGCCGGTCTGCGGGCGGGGAGGGGTCGCGTGACGCTGTCGAGCTGAGTCGTCTGTGACATCAAGGCGTCGTCCGGGCCGCTGTGGCACCAGAGGGCCGTGAATCGTCTACGACATCAGCTCGAAAGCGCCCCGCATGTGGGTCCTCCGCCGACAGACACCACGCCAGTGTTACCGATCAACGCGCAGAGACGGAGGCACTACGTGAGCGGCTCCCCCGACACGGCGGACAGGACGACGAGCGGGATCTGCCGCCCGAAGCCCGCGGCCCGTTCGGCGTAGCGCCCCACGTTCGGTTTCTGCGCCACGACGTGCGCGAGCAGCTCCGGGTCGCGCTCCCCGTCGGTCACCCGCGCCCGCACCGCGATCGTCCGGCGCCGCAGGACGATCCAGCAGAGGTCGTGGTGACGCGCGTTCACCACCCAGGCCGGGTCCGTGGGACCGCCACCCTTGGAGCCGACGACCACCAGGTCCGGCCCGTGCGGCACGTACGGCAACGCCGCGTCGCGCAGCTGCCCGGACCGGCGGCCCACCGTCGTCAGCAGCAGCGTGGGGTGGTACGGGAACCGGCCCGCCAGCGCGTACTGCAACGACACGAGCGAGAACCCGGTCCGTCGCACCAGGAACCGGTCGAACGCCATCCCGCGCGGCCCACGGATAACGATCAGCCACGACCGGCCGTACGAGGCGAACGACCTCGTCTCCGCACCGATCCGCTTCCCCCGGCTCATCGCGCCCGAGCCAGCAACGGTGACAGCGTCCCGGCGACGTCGGCGACGTCCTCGATGCCCCGGACCACCTCGACGAGCTGCTCCTGCGTGCCCGCGTCGAGGATCCCGTCGCAGAACGTGGCCAGCTTGCCGGCCACGAAGTCCCAGTCGGCCCGCGTCGCGACGTCCCACGGGTCGCCCTGGGCGAAGTCCGACTCGACGACGTACTCCCGGCCGCCGGCCCGGATCGTCAGCGCGCCGCGCGTCCGGCGGATCTGACCACCCGGATGCTCCCTGAGGTCGGCCTCCCACTCGGCGTCGAGCACCGGGTCGGGCGCCGTCGTGATGCGGCGCGCCAGGTCCCACACCTCGGGATCGGCCAGCCGCTGCGGGTCGTACCACTGCGGCCCCGGGGGGTGCCCGAGCAACGCCAGCGCCGCGGCGTACGGCATGTTGAAGGCGCCGTCCAGCGGCGCGACGAGCGTGTCGGGGATCCGCGGGGCCGGCTCCCTGAACTGCAACGTCCGGTAGGCCGCCGGGCTCAGCCGGATCTCCATGGACTCGATCTGCGACACCGGCACCCCGTGGGTGCTCGGGAACGCGCGGATCGCGTCGAGTGCGGCGTGGGTGAAGCGGCACGTCGGGTACGGCTTGAGCGACGTCTCGCTGATCCACCACGTCGACCCCAGGCCGGCGACCATCTCGTGCCGCTCGCCGCCGAGGAAGCCCATCGCCTCGATGAAGCCCGGGGTGCGGTCCAGCACGTCCAGGTCGCCGGTGTAGCCCTCCTCGGCGAGCGCCGCGCCGAGCATCCCGGCGTGCGCGATCGCGCCGTACGGGCCGTACTTGAACGCGTTGAACGAACGCCGCTCGGCCATGTAGGAGTTCTTCGCCGGCGGGGCCAGCCAGGCGACCAGGCCGAGCGCGTGGGTCAGGCGCTCCGGCTCCCAGTCGCCGACGACGGCGCACGCCGCGGCCGTGCCCATCGAGGCGTACCCGTGCGACGACAGCGGCGACCAGCGGAACTGCCCGTCGGAGAAGGCCATCAGCGAGGTCGACAGGTTCAGCCGCGCGTTGATCTCGAAGGCGATGATGCTCGCGCGCAGCAGGCTCGCCCCGTCGGCGTGCAGCCGCTCGGCCTCGGCCAGTCCGGCCGCGACCCCGAACACCGCGAAGTGCGCCGAGTTGAAGAAGGTGTCGTCCGCGTCCAAGGCGTTCATCATGTCCGCGTTGGCGTGCGCGGCGTTGATCGCCGCGACCCGCTGCCCCAGCCCGAACACCGTCGCCTCGGCCGGGCCGCCGAAGCGGGCGGCGACCCGCTGGACCATGCGGCTGCGTCGCAACCGCACCGCCGCCAGCCCGCAGACGAGCGAGTCGAGAAGGACGAGCTTGCCGTAGTCGCGCACCGACTCGGGGACGTCCTCGTCGCGCGTCGTCGTCGCGAACCGCGCGAGTTGTTGCGTCCGGGTGGGTCCCGTCGCGCCGGTCACCGTTCAGCCCACCTTTCCCGGCGCGACGAGCCGGTTGCCCTGCGCGTCGCGCGGCAGCGGCACGGGGATCGCCGCGAGCAGCTTCTGTGTGTACTCGTGCCGCGGGCTGGCGAAGATCTGCTCCGTGGTGCCGGTCTCCACTACCTCGCCGGAGGCCATCACCATGACCCGGTCGGCGATGACCTCGACGAGAGCCAGGTCGTGGCAGACGAACAGGTACGCCAGGCCCAGCTCCTCCTGCAGCTCCCGGAGCAGGTTGAGCACCTGCGCCCGCACCGACACGTCCAGCGCCGCGACCGGCTCGTCGCACACGATGAGGCTCGGCTTCATCGTCAGCGCCCGGGCGATCGCGACCCGCTGCAACTGCCCGCCGGACAGCTCCGCCGGGTAGCGCTCCAGGTAGCGCGAGCCGATACCGACCCTGTCGAGCAGCTCGACGGCCTCCCGCTCACGCGTGACCCTGTCCTTGTCGGTGTGCACGAGGATCGGCTCGGCGACCGCGTCCTTGATCGTCATCCGCGGGTCGAGCGAGCTGTACGGGTCCTGGAAGATCATCTGCATCCGCTGGCGCAGCTCGCGCATCCGCTTCGTGGCCAGCACGTCGATCCCGTCGAAGGTCACCGACCCGGCGTCCGGCTCGATGAGGCGCAGCACCATGCGCCCGACCGTCGACTTGCCCGCGCCGGACTCGCCGACGACCGCGAGGCACTCACCGCGCTCCAGGGTGAAGCTCACCCCCTTGACCGCGTGCGACCACTTCGTACGCCGGCCGAGCCAGTCCCGGCCGGAGCTGAACGACTTCGTGAGGCCGTCGACCTCGAGCAGGCTCATCAGACCGTCACTCCGTCCAGAGAGAGTTCCGCGACGCGTACGCACCGCGCGTCGTGCCCGGCGGCGCCGTCGACCCGGACCAGGCCCGGGTGGGCCACGTCGCACCGGCCCGGCTGGGCGAACTCGCACCGGCTGCTGAACCGGCACCCGTGCGGCCAGGCACCCGGGGCCGGGATACCACCGGGGATCGAGTGCAGCCGCCGGCCGGTGCTCACGCCCGGCCTCGGGATCGACCCGATCAGGCCGGAGGTATAGGGGTGCCGCGGATGGAAGAAGATCTGCTCCGAGGGCGCGTTCTCGGCCACCTCGCCGGCGTACATGACCACGACCTGCTGGCACAGCTCGGCCACCACCGCGAGGTCGTGGCTGACGAACAGCAGCGCCACGCCGGTCTGTTCCTGCAGGTCCCGCAGCAGTTCGAGGATCCGCTCCTGCACCGTCACGTCGAGCGCCGTCGTCGGCTCGTCGGCGATGAGCAGGCGCGGGTTGCACGCCATGACCATCGCGATCATGACGCGCTGGCACATGCCGCCGGAGAACGCGTGCGGGTACTCGTCGACCCGCTGCGCCGCCCGCGGGATCTGCACCAGCTCCAGCATCTCGACGGCACGGGCCCGGGCCTGCCGGCGGTTCATGCCCAGGTGCCTGCGCACCGACTCCGCGATCTGGTCCCCGACGGTGTAGGCCGGGTTCAGGCTGCGGATGGGCTGCTGGAAGATCATGCCCATGCCGGGGCCACGCAGGTTCCGCCACTGCTTCCGGGTGCCCGCGGTGAGGTCCGTGCCGTCGAAGACGATCCGGCCCGAGGCGATCCGCCCGCCGGTCGCCTCGGTCAGACCCATCACCGCGACCGAGGTCACCGTCTTACCCGACCCGGACTCGCCGACGAGAGCCAACGACGCTCCCGGCTTGAGGGAGAACGAGACGTCCTGGACGGTCGTCTGCCACCCGCCGGAGGGTGCGGGGAACTCGACGCTCAGGTTCTCCACGCGCAGCAGGTCCGCCGCCGGGCCGGTGGCGGCGTCGGTCCTGGTGCCGGCGGTCCCGCCGGATGCCGTTTCACGTGCCATGTCAGCTCCTGGTGGAGGCCGGGCCGGTCAGTTGCCCGACCGGGTGCGCACGAGGGCGCGACGGACACCGTCACCGACGTAGGTGAAGGCGAGGACGGCGAGGAAGATCATCACGCCGGGCGGCCAGACGAGGTACGGCGCGAGGCGCATGTTCGACGAGGCCGTCGAGAGCATCGAGCCCCAACTGGCCGTGGGGGCCGTGACGCCCAGCCCGAGGAAGCTCAGGCTCGCCTCGGCCGCGACGGCGCTGCCCAGCGACACCGAGATGACGAGGATGATCGGCGGCAGCACGTTGGGCAGCACGTGTCGCACCGCGGTGCGCAGGGTGCTGCAGCCCAGGGCGATCGAGGCCTCGATGTAGGTCTCGTGCCGCACGTCCATCGTGCCGGCGCGGGCCACCCGGAAGAAGCGCGGTGCCATGACCAGGCCGATGGCGAGCATCGCGTTGGTGATGCCGGAGCCGAGGACCGCGACGATGGTGATGGCCAGCACGAGCGACGGAGCGCTCATGAGCGCGTCCATGACGCGGGTGAGGATCGTGTCGACCCAACCGCCGCGGTAGCCCGCGATCATCCCGAAGGGCAGCCCGAGCACGAGCGCGACGGCCGAGGCCTGCAGCGCCGCCCAGAGCGAGACCCGCGCCCCGAAGATGAGCCGGCTCAGCACGTCCCGGCCGTAGTCGTCGGTGCCCAGCCAGTGTTCGGCACTCGGCGGCTTGAGCCGCTGCAACAGGTCCTGCACGTCGGGGTCGTACGGCGCCAGGGCCGGGGCGAAGATCGCGATGAGGGTCAGCACGAGCAGGAAGACGCCGGCCACGATCGTCGTGGGGCGACGCACGATGCTCCTGAGGATGCCGGGGGCGGCGACCGGCTCCGGCGCACCCGTACCGACGGCCGCCGTGGGCACCTCGGTGAGGACGGTCCCGGTGAGGCCGTCGCCGGGCACGCCGACGTCGGATGATTCGCTGCCCGGCACCGGGGACGCGGGGGGCCGATTCGTGCTCATGACCGCACCTTCGGGTTGAAGTAGCCGTAGGAGATGTCGACGATGAGGTTGACGAGCACGACGATCGTGGTGCTGAACAGGACGAAACCGAGCAGCACCGGCACGTCACGCCCCTGCACGGCCTCGACGGCGGTGCGCCCGAGGCCCGGCATGTTGTAGATCATCTCGATGGTCACCGACCCGGCGAGGACCTCCGCAACGCGGAAGCCGAGGACGGTGATGACGGGGATGCACGCGTTCTTCAGGGAGTGCTTGAACACGACGCTGGCGCGCGACAGACCCTTGGCCTCGGCGTTGAGGATGTAGTCGGTCTTCATGACCTGCCCGAGCGCCGAGCGCAGTTGCAGGGTCACCTCGGCGGCGGGGAGCAGACCGAGGGCGATGCCCGGCAGGATGAGGTGCGACAGCCACGGCCAGAACCCGTCGGAGAGCGGTTGGTAGCCGAAGGCCGGGAACATCTGCAGCCCCACCGCGAAGACCGAGGCGAGCACCAGGCCGAACCAGAAGCCCGGGATGGCGATCGAGATCGAGGCGAACCAGTTGACGACCCGGTCGACGATGCCGCCGGAGCGCAGCGTGGCCACGAGCGCCAGGGTGGTCCCGAGCACGACGGCGAAGATCATCGCGACGAGCACCAGCGACATCGTCGTGGCCATCCGCCGGGTCAGCAGCTCGGTCACGGTCTGGTCCGAGAGGAAGGACGTGCCGAGGTCGCCGCGGACGACGTCGCCGATCCACGTGAGGTATCGCAGAAGGACCGGATCGTTGAGGTTGAGTTCCTCGCGGATCGCCTCGACGCGTTCCGGGGTCGGTTCGTCACCGGCGAGGACGGCGGCCGGGTCCCCCGGGGCGAACTCGATCAGGACGAACACGAGCAGCGGGACGACGAACAGCAGGGGTATTGCCGCGAGTAGTCGCCTGCCGGCGTAGCGGAGCATGTCCTACCTCGACTCTGGGCGTGGTGCCTGGGACTGGCCGGTCGCGCGGCCTGGTGCCGGGCGGGGCCGGTGAGGTGTCGCCGCCGGCCCCGCCACGGCGGGTGGGTCCGGCGGCGACACCACCGGGTGGTCAGGAGCGGACGGTCACTTCTTGACCGCGATGTTGCGCAGGTCCCAGATGCCGATGTTCGACATCGGGATGTTGTCGAAGCCGACGACGTTCGCCTTAGCGACGGTCGCGTTGGTCTGGTTGCACAGCGGCACGTACCAGGCCTGCTCGAGAGTCGTCTTCCAGATGTCCTGGTAGAGCGGGGCGCGCTTGTCCATCGACAACGCGGGATTGCCGGCCTCGGCTGCCTTGGCCGCGACGAGCGAGGGGTCCGCGGCGAGCTTGTAGGTGTTCAGCAGGTAGGTGTTCACCGTCGCCGCCGGGTCGGCCTTCGGGCTCCACGACGTGGCGACCATCATCTCGAAGTCACCGGCGATGAAGCGCGGCTCGTTCTCGGTGTTGGGCACGGGGTTGAGCGTCGCGTCGATGCCGACGGCCTTCAGCGACGCCTGCACCACGTTCGCCGGCTGCTCGGCGTTCGTGCCCGCGGCGAAGGTGATGGACACCTTGGCGCCGCCGGCCTGCTGCACCAGGGCCTTGGCCTTGTCGACGCTGAACTCGTACGGGTAGGTGTAGTTCGGGATGCGGCTCGGGTCCGTCTCGCCGACGAGCTGGCGCGTCGGCGTGCAGTAGCCGCTGAAGAGCGCGCTGATCGCCGCCGGGTCGACCGCGTGGGCGATCGCCTGGCGGACCTCGGGCTTGGCGACGGCGCCCTTGTTGGCGCGCATGTAGACGCCCACGAGGTTCTTGAACTTGACCTGGTGCTGCTGCAGGCCGCTGCCCGTGGTGACGATCTTCTCGACCGTGGCGATCTCACCGGCCGAGCTGAGCGGGGCCAGGTCGACCTGGCCGCTCTGCAGACCGTTGAGGCGGGCCGCGGCGTCGGGCACGCGTTGCAGCTCGATGCCGCCGAGGCGGCCGACGTTCGGGTCCCAGTAGCTGTCGGCCCGCTTGAGGACGAGCTTCTCCTGGGGCACGAGCTCGGTGGCGACGTACGGGCCGGAGCCGGCGTTGCCGGGCTTGTTCTTGATGTCGACGCCGTCGGCTATGGCCTTCGGGCTGACCATCATGCCGGCCGTGCCGGTGAAGGACGCGGGGAGCTGGACGCCCTTGCCCTTGACCAGCTTGAGGCGCACGGTCGTCTTGTCGACGACCTCGACCGACTCGATGTCGGCGAGGTCGCCCTTGAGGGTCGAGGCCGCGAGGGTCTTGCCGCGCTCGATGTTGACCTTGACGGCCTCGGCGTCGAACGCCGTGCCGTCGTGGAACTTCACGTCGTCACGCAGCTTCAGCTCGAGGACGCTGCCGTCCTCGACGAAGTTCCACTCCTTGGCCAGGCCCGGGACGATATTGTCGTCCTTGTCGAGCATGGTCAGCCGGTCCCAGACGAGGAACAGGTAGCCCCAGGCGCCGTAGCTCGTCTGGGCGGCCGGGTCGAGGTCGCGCAGCGGACCCGCCGACGCGAACTTGAGCACGGCCGAGGTGTCGATCTCGCCCCCGGAAGCGCCGGTGGTGCCGGAGCTCTCCGGTGAGCTGCAGCCGGCCACGGCGAGGGCCCCGATGGCGATCAGCGCGAACACACGTTTCTTGGTCCTGTTCCTGACGCCCATTCTCATCCTTCCAAAAAACGAGCCGAGTGGTTCCGGCTGATCGGTGGTGGTGCTGCCCCGTCCGGCGGCTGCCCGGCGGGATCGGTGGGATCGGTGGGATCGGTGGGTCGATGCGATGGCCTTCAGGTGTGCGGGTGCCGGCCACCCGGCGGGTCAGCCCTCCGCGGAGAGGATCAGTGCGCTGGTCGGGACCCCGACGCCGGCCGTCACGAGGACGGTGCGTACGCCGTCGGGCTGGTTGGTCGAGGTCCCCCGGACGAGGCGGACGCCCTCCGCGACGCCGTTCGTGCCGTGCAGGTAGGCCTCGCCGATCTGGCCACCGTGGGTGTTGGTCGGCAGCGACCCGGTGACCTCGAGGTTGCCGTCGGCGATGAAGTGCCTGGCCTCACCGCGACCGCAGAAGCCGTACTCCTCGAGCTGGTGGAGCACGTACGGGGTGAAGTGGTCGTAGAGGATCGCCGCGTCCATGTCGGCGGGCCCGAGGCCCGACTGGGCCCACAACTGCCGGGCGCAGAGCTCGACCTCGGGGATCCGGGTCAGGTCCTCGCGGTAGTAGCTGACCATCTGGTACTGGTCCGGTCCCAGACCCTGGGCCGCCCCGACGATGTAGGCCGGGGTGGCGGGCAGGTCCCTGGCGCGCTCGGCGCTGACGACGACCATCGCCTGACCGCCGTCGGTCTCCTGGCAGCAGTCGAACAGGTGCAGCGGCTCGGCGATCCAGCGGGAGGCCTGGTGCTCCTCGAGGGTGAGCGGCTTGCCGTGGAACCACGCCCTGGGGTTGTTCGCGGCGTGCTTGCGGGCGAGCACGGCGACCCGGCCGTAGTCCTCGCTGGTCGCGCCGTACTCGTGCATGTAACGACGGGCGAACATCGCGGTGTGCTGGGCCGGGGTGAGCAGGCCGTACGGGTTGACCCAGGAGCGGTACTCGTTGTCCGAGGTGGCCTGGGTCTTCGCCGGAGGCGGCCCCTGCCCGAAGCGGACGCCGGAGCGCTCGTTGAAGGCGCGGTAGGCCACGACGACGTCGGCGACGCCGCTCGCGACGGCCATGGCGGCCTGCTGGACGGGGGCGCAGGCGCCGCCACCGCCGTACGGGATGCGGGAGAAGAACTTCAGCTCGGGGATGCCCAGGCTGCGGGCGACCATGTTCTCCGGGTTGGTCTCCATGGTGAAGGTCGTCATGCCGTCGACGTCGGCGGGGCTCAGGCCCGCGTCGGCCAGGGCGGCCGAGACCGCCTCGACGGCCAACCGCAGCTCGCTGCGGCCGGAGTCCTTGGAGAACTCCGTCGCGCCGATGCCGACGATCGCGGTACGCCCCGACAGGAAGTTGGACGTCACGTCACTGCTCCGTTCCGCGGGGCAGGCGCACGGTCACCTCGGAGACGGCGTGCGCGCCCTTGCTGTTAGTGCCGCGCACCGCGACGCGCACGGTGTCCTCCTCGACGCCGACGACCTCTCCGGTCAGCCGCATCACGTCGCCCGGGAAGTTCGGCACCCCGAGGCGGGTGCTCAGGCGCACCATGCGCGCGGCGGGGCCGGCCCAGTCGGTGACGTAGCGGCCGACGAGCCCGTTGGTGTTGTTGATGCTCATGTAGGTGTCGGGGGTGCCGCGCCGCTCGGCCTGGGCCGGGTCGTGGTGCACGTCCTCGTAGTCGCGGGTCGCGAGGGCACCGGCGACGATGAGGGTCCGGGTCAGCGGGATCTCGAGCTCCGGCAGCGTGTCGCCGACGCTCACCTGCGCGATGGTGATCTGCGTGCCGCTCACAGCTGCTCCCCCGCGTCGACGAGGTCCGCGAGCTGCTGCAGGTGCCAGGCCCCCGAGCCGGCGGTGTTGGCCAACTGGGTGGTCCAGAGCATGTAGCGGTGGATCGGGTAGGTGACGTCGGCGCCGATGCCGCCGTGCACGTGCTGCACGGTGCGCGCGACGCGGTCGCCCGCCTCGGCGGCCCAGTACTTCGCGACGTGTACGGCCGCGCGGGGCGGCCGGTCGGCCGTCTCGCGCCAGAGCGCGTTGAGGTAGGTGACCTCCATCGCCTCGGTGTCGATGTGGCAGTCGGCGATCTGGTGGGCGACGGCCTGGAAGGTCGCGATCGGCACACCGAACTGCTCGCGCCCGGAGGTGTAGTCGGCGGCCTGGCGCACGGCGGCCTGGCTGACGCCGCTCTGCAGGGCGGCCACGGCGATCCAGACCTGGCGCAGCAGCCAGTCGAGCCGGTCCTCCCCCGGGCCCTCGGCGAGCAGCTCCGCGGCGACGCCGTCGAGGTGCACGTCCGAGGCGAGCCCCCGGTCGGTGCGCTCGAAGGTGTCGCGGCGCACCCCCGCGCCGGCGGTCGGCACGAGGTAGAGCCCGACCGTGCCCTCCTCGTCGGTGGCCGGGACGACGATCGCGTCGGCGAGGTGCGCCGAGCGGACGCCGACGGCGGCGCCGCTCAGGGTGACCCCCGCACCGTCGGGCCCGGCGCCGGACCGGGCGCGGACGCGGGCGCCGTACGGCCGGGCGTCGGCCAGGTCGTCGACGGCCACGGTGAGGACCACGTCCCCGGCGGCCACGCGGGGCAGCCACTCGGCCTGCTGCTTGGCGTCGCCGTAGCGCACCAGCGGCAGGACGCCGCCGACGAGGGTCTCCCACAGCGGGACGGTGCCCAGCGTGCGGCCCTGCTCGACGAAGACCCCGGCCACCTCCCACAGGCCCAGCCCGGCGCCGCCGTGTTCCTCGGGCACGAGCAGCCCGAGGACGCCGGAGCCGGCCAGGTCGCGGTACAGGACGCGGTCGAAGCGGTCCGGCCCGGCCTCGATGTCGAAGAGGCGCTGCGGGTCGCCGTGGCGCGAGAAGACGTCGCGCGCCAGATCGTTGACCGTGACCTGGTCCTCGGCGAGCTGGAAGTCCATCAGTTCTCCTCTCCGGCGGGCTCCGATGCGGAGGTCGCGGCCCGGAAGCGCGGCAGGGTGAGGTTCTCGTCGTAGTCGAGCCAGTCGACCCGCACGGGCATGCCGATCTCGACCTCGTCGGCGTTCCCGACGAAGTCGGCGACGAGGCGCGTGCCCTCCTCGAGGTCGACGAGCACGACGGTGAGCGGGTAGTCGTACCCGGGCGCCTTCGGGTGGTGGCTGACGACGTAGCTGTGCACCGTGCCCCGTCCGCTCGCCTCGACCTCGTGCCACGCGTACGACTGGCAGGAGGGGCAGATCGGGCCGGGCGGGTGACGCAGCGTGCCGCAGTCGGTGCAGGCCTGGATGACGAGGCGACGCTGTGCGGCGGCCTCGAACCAGAAGGCGTTGTCGCGCAGGACGAACGGCCTGTGCCGCTGCGCCGGGTCGGCGGCGGCCGGTGCCGGGGGCCTGGCGCGGGACGGGTCGAAGCGCAGGATGCGGAAGCGCTGGCGGGCCACGACCTCGTCGTCCTGGTCGGTGTAGGTGCGCAGCGTCGTGATGAAGTGGCCGGTGCCCAGGCCCGTGGTCTTGCGCGGGGAGACGTCCTCGATGACCGTCGTCATCTTGATCTCGTCGCCCAGGCGCAGCTCGCGCACGTACTCGTGCTCGTCGTTGGTCGCGACGACCCCGACGAAACCGGCCCCGGCGAGGATCGCGAGCAGCCGGGCCATGGGGGTGTCCGCCACGGCGCCGGCCGTGTGGGCCTTGTAGCCGACCATGAGCCAGGTGGACAGCATCGGCGGCGGGGCGACGACACCCTCGCGGCCGGTGGCCCGGGCGGCCCGCTCGTCGACGTACACGGGGTTCTCGTCGCCCATCGCCTCGACGAAGTGACGGATCATCGCCTGGTTGACGGCGTCCTGGGCGTGGCGGGTGGGCGTGGCCTCGAGCCCGACGAACTCCCGCAGGCGGGCGAGGAAGGCCTCCTCGTCGGTGGCGTCGGTGGCCGGGGTCCGCGTCGTGGCGCTCATGCGGAGCGTCCCTTCCTCGGCATGCCGAGGCCGGCGACCGCGATCATGTCGCGCAGCACCTCGTTGGTGCCGCCGCCGAAGGTGTTGATGTAGGAGCCGCGGGTGTATGCCTCGAGCTGTCCGCCGAGGACGGCGTCCGGGGCGCCGGGGCGCCGGGTCGCGCGGGGCCCGACGACGGAGACGAGGTTGCGGCAGACCCGGTCGTGGGTCTCCGTGCCGTAGACCTTGGCGACGGACGCGGCGGCGGGGGCCGGGTTCTGGCCCTCTCCGACGACGGCGATCTTCCAGTTCAGCAGGCGCATCGCGGTCAGCTCGGCGTAGTCGCGGGCCAGCTCCGTGCGCACCCACGGCTTGTCGAGTACGCGGACGCCGTGGGCGTCGGGCTCGGCGGCCCACGCGGCGACGTCGGTCCACAACTGCTCGGTACGCCCGCCCATGGCGGCCAGGCCCACCCGCTCGTGGCCGAGCTGGCCGGTGATGAGGCGCCAGCCGCCGTTGACCTCGCCGACGAGGGCCTCGGGGCCGAGGCGTACGTCCTCGTAGTAGGAGGCGTTGGTGTGGGTGATGCCGCTGGTGGCGATCGGCGTGCAGCTGAAGCCGGGGTCCGACGTCGGCACGATGAGGATGGTGATGCCCTTGTGCTTCGGGGCGGCGGGGTCGGTGCGCACGGCCATCCAGACGAAGTCGGCCTGGCTGGCGCCGCTGGTGAAGACCTTCTGGCCGTTGACGACCCAGCCCCCCTCGGGCGTGGCCTCGGCCCTGGCCTTCAGCGAGGCGAGGTCGGTGCCGGAGCCCGGCTCGCTGTAGCCGATGGCGAAGATGACGTCGCCGGTGAGCATGCCCGGCAGGTAGGTGCGCTTCTGCTCCTCGGTGCCGTAGCGCATGAGCATCGGACCGATGTTGTTGATGGTGACGAAGGGGAACGGCGCCTGGGCGCGGTTGATCTCGTCGAAGAGGATGTACTGGTCGAGCGCCGGGCGGCCCTGGCCGCCGTACTCCTTGGGCCAGCCGAGCCCGAGCAGGCCGTCCCTGCCGATCTGACGGATGATCTCGCGGTACGCCGGACGGTCCTCGTTGGTGCCGCCCAGCGCCTCACGGACCTCGGGCGTGAGCAGGCGCGCGAAGTAGGCGCGCAGCTCCCGGCTCAGCTCTCGATGCTCCGGGGTGTACTCCAGGTACATGGATGTCCTCTTCTCGGGGCGTGGGGCGCCCGTCGGCGGGCCGGGCGGGCCGGCGGGTCAGGTGGCCGGCAGGAGCGCGGTGCGCCCGTTGTCGGCGAACTGTTTCTCGAGGTCCTGGACGTCCGCCGCCGTGAGCAGGCGGTACGCGGTGGAAGCGCCGTCGCGGACGTAGACGGGGTCGGTCGTGACCCAGGCGGCACGGCGCAGGACCTGCTTGGCGACCTTGCTGTTGCCCGTGGTGGGGATCTCGGTGACGATCCGCACGAAGCGGGGCCGCCACTTGGTGCCGAGGTCGGCCTGCGCGTCGAGGAAGGCGGTGAAGGCCTCGGGGTCGAAGCTGGCGCCGTTGCGCAGTTGGAGCGCGCACATGACCTGGTCGCCGGTGCGCGGGTCGGGCACGGCGAAGACGGGGGCGACCGCCACCCGGTCCCAGCGCTCGATGATCCGCTCGGCCGGTCCGGCGGCGAAGTTCTCGCTGTCGACGCGGATCCAGTCCGAGGAGCGGCCGGCGAAGTAGAAGTAGCCGTCGGCGTCGCGGTAGGCCAGGTCCCCGGACCAGAAGTCCTCGCCGCGGATCCGCTCGGCGGCGGCCTCGGGGTTCTTGTAGTAGCCCTCGAACCGGGCAGCCATGCCGACTCCGACGAGTTGGCCGATGGCCTCCTCGGCGTTGACGAGCCGTCCGGTCCCGTCGAGCCTGGCCGGCGGGCACTCCAGCCCGGTGGCCTCGTTCATGACCTTGATCTCGGCCCCGGCGACTGCCACGCCGAGCGCCTCGTCGGGCGTGCCGGGGGTGCGGTTGATCCGCATGACGCCCTCGCTGGAGCCGTAGCCCTCGGAGATGACGGCGCCGAAGCGCCGGGTGAAGCGGGCGATGTCGGTGGCCGAGGCCTCGGTGCCGACGGCGCGGCGCAGTGTGCTCGTCGCGTCGCGCGGGTCGACCGGCTGGGCCAGGACGTAGGCGAGGGCCCGGCCGACGTAGTTGAAGTAGGTGACGCCGTGCTCGTGCACGTCGCGTACGAAGCCGGACGCGGAGAACCTGCGCACCATGCAGATCGTCGCGCCGCAGACCATGGCGGGCCCGAGGTTGAGCATGACGGCGTTGCCGTGGAACAGCGGCATCGACAGGTAGCTGACCGAGTCGCGGGTCAGCTCGGTGCGGGCCAGCAGCGCCTCGGAGATTGCGGCGAGGCGCCCGTGCGAGCAGATGACCGCCTTCGGGGCCCCGGTCGAGCCCGAGGAGAACATGAGCAGCAGGTTGGCGCCGGGGTCGACCGCGTCGACGGGCACCGGCGCGCCGGCGTGCCGGGCCAGCCAGGCGGCGTACTCCGGGGAGTCGGTGTTGTGCACCCGCTCGGCGGGGATGCCCAGGTCGAGCCCGTCGACGAGGCCGGCGAGGCGGTCCTCGGTGATGAGCAGGTCGCAGTCGGTGTGCCGCACGTCGTGGGCCAGCTCGGCGCCGCGTCGGGTCGGGTTGATCCCGACGACGGTGGCGCCGGCCAGCGCGGCCGCGCAGATCCAGTACACGTGGTCGGGGGTGTTCTCCAGGAGCACCCCCAGGTGCAGCGGCCTGCCCTCGGGCCGGGGCACCTCGGCCAGGGCGGCGGCCCGGTCGGCGGCCTCCTGCACGACCTCGCCCCACGTGATGGTGCGGCCCTCGAAGAGGAGGCCCGGGTGGTCGTCAGCCGTACGCCCGCGCACGATGTCGCCGAAGACGGCGGGCCCCGAGGTTCGGGCCACCGAAGTCTGAGTCGTCATTGACGTCGCTCCGTCTCGTTCGTCGTCGAATGCGGATCAGCGGCAACAAGCAAGCGCTTGGTCGAGATCGTAAGGTGGGGTGTGACGCAGGTCAAGGCCTGGACAGGGCTTCCCACGGGCTGGCCCCGGCGAGCGCCGAGCGCACCCGGTCGGTGTCCTCACCCCGGCGCCGGGGGGCCCGCGGGATCCCGGCGGGCGTCCGCGAGAAGCGGGGCACCGGGGCCGGCTGGGCGATCCCCTCGACCTCGACGACGGCGCGCCGGGCCCGCACCTGCGGGTGCCCGGCCGACTCGGCGACGTCCAGCACCGGGTGTACGCACGCGTCGACGCCCTCGAAGACGCCGGTCCACTCCTGCCGGGTGCGTCCGGCGAAGATTGGCGCGATCCGCTCGGCCCAGCCGGCCCACCCCGACTCGTCGAACTGCCCCGGCCCGTCCTCCGGATCGAGACCGAGGGTGCGCAGGAACGCGCGGTAGAACTTCGCCTCGATGGCCGCGACGGACATGAACCTGTCGTCGGCGGTGCGGTACACCCGGTAGAAGTGCGCCCCGCCGTCGAGGTAGTTCGTCCCGGGGGTGAGGTTCCAGGCGCCTCGCGCGAGCATCGAGCGGATGACGACGGTGAGCAGCCCGCTGCCCTCGAGCATCGACGAGTCCACGACCTGCCCGCGCCCGGAGGAGACGCGCTCGTGCAGGGCGGCCAGGACGCCGAAGGCCAGCACCATGCCGCCGCCGGCGAAGTCGGCCAGGTACATCGGCGGCACGACGGGGCCGTGCCCGGGCAGGCCGATCGTGTCGAGCACCCCGGAGACGGCGATGTAGTTGAGGTCGTGCCCGGCGGCCGAGGCGAGCGGACCGTCCTGGCCCCAGCCGGTCATCCGCGCCACGACGAGGCGCGGGTACCGCCCGGTGAGTTCGGCCGGATCCAGGCCGAGACGTTCGAGCACCCCGGGACGGAACGGGTCGAGCAGCACGTCCGCGTCGGCGAGCAGCCGGTGCACGAGCGACCGGTCGGCCTCCGACTTCAGGTCGAGCGTGACGGCCGTACGGCCGCGGTCGATCGCGTTGACCTGCGCGCGCTCCCGCCGGTCGGGCCCGCCGGGCGGGTCCACCCGCACGACCTGGGCACCGAGGTCGGCGAGCATCATCGTGGCGAACGGCACCGGCCCCTGCCCACCGAGTTCGACCAGACGCAGGCCGGCCAGCGGCCCCGCCGACCGCTGGCCGGGGGCGGCACTCACGCCTGCTCCCCGGCGCTCGCCGGGACCGGAGTGCCGGTCACGGCGCGGGGGTCCGTGCTCCACGTCCGCGGGGTCACGCCCTCCTCGCGCAGGACCCGCTTGAGGACCCGCCCGACGGCGTTCTTGGGCAGCTCGGCGCGGACCTCGATGTGGGAGGGGACGGCATAGCGCGGGAGCCGCGGGTGCAGCCACCCGAAGAGCTCCGCGGGGTCGATCCGCGCGCCGGGCGCGGGCACGACCGTCACCTTGAGGTCGTCCTCGGCCAGCGGGGAGGGGACCGCGTGGACGGCGACCTCGCCGACGGCCGGGTGGGCCGCGACGATGCCCTCGATCTCGAAGCTGGAGATGTTCTCGCCGCCGCGTCGCAGGTAGTCCTTGCCCCGGTCGACGAAGTAGAGGTAGCCGTCCTCGTCGAGACGGCCGAAGTCACCGCAGTGGAACCACAGGCCCCGGAAGACCTCCAGGGTCTTCTCCGGCTGGCGCCAGTAGCCGTTGAACATGATCGCCGGGCGGGTGGGGCGGGCGACGATCTCGCCGACCGCGCCGACGGGCAGCGGGTTGTCGTGCTCGTCGACGATGCGCACCTCGAAGGAGTCGTTGACCTTGCCGGCCGCCCCGGCGCGGTAACCCCCGGGCGGGGTGAGCGTGATCAGGCTGGCCTCGGTCAGGCCGTACGCGCCCGAGCCGACCCGCTCGACGCCGAACCGCTCGGTCCAGCGGGCGGCGAGGTCGGCGGTGACCGGCGAGCCGGACACGACGCGCAGCTGGCCGAAGGCCCTGCGGGCGGCCTCGGACTCGGGGGCGCCGGCGATCATCGGCAGCATCGAGCCCATGAGCGCGGCCATCGTCGCGCGGGAGCGCAGGATCTCGTCCCAGAAGCCACTGACCGAGAAGCGCCGCGCGACGTCCATGGCCGAGCCGAGCTGGAGCGAGCCCATGACGTGCCCGACGGCGGCCATGTGGAACAGCGGCATCGCCGACCAGAGGACGTCACCGGAGTGGCGCTCGAGGTTCTCGCGCATCTGGCGGGCCATGTTCGCCACGTAGCCGTGGCTGACCAGGCACGCCTTGGACGGTCCGGTCGTGCCGGCCGTGTAGATGAGGTGGCTGGTGGCGTACGCGTCGAGGACCGGGGTGGTCGTCACCGCCGAGCCCTCGGCGACGGCGGCGTCGAAGTCGACGACCTCGGTGGCCCAGGCGGGCACCGGGCCCGAGAAGGGCCCGCCGGCCATGGCAGCGCCGACGAGGACCGGCGCCCGTAGCCCCGTGCCGGCGAGGGCGTCGTCGAGGACGGGCACGAACTCGTCCTCGACGATCATCGCCACCGGGTCGGCGTCGCACACCTGGTGGGCCAGTACGGGGCCGCGGTTGCTCGTGTTGAGCGGGACGACGAAACCGCCGCAGAGCGTCGTCGCCCACCAGGCGAGCAGGGCCAGGCGGCCGTTGCGGGCGAGGACGACGACGCGGTCGCCGGGAGCGACACGGTCGGCGAGGAACCCGGCGAGGCGACGCGACGCGGCATCGAGCTCAGCCACGGTGAACGGGGTGCCGGCGAGGGTGAGGGCGAGGTCCGGCTGTTCGTCGAGCAGTCGGGACAGGGCGGGCAGGAGGGGGGTGGCGGCGGTGGGACGGGTCACTGGCTCTGGCTGCCTTTCTTCGGGCCGACCGGTCGGGTGTCCGGCCGGCCGGCCGACGGGTGGGTACCTGACGCTCAGCCCTTCGTCATCGCGACGGTGCGCAGGTCGAACAGGCCGAGGTTGGTCCACGGCAGCTGTTCGGCCCCGACGACCTTCGGGGAGGCGATGGTGGCGCTGGTGAGGTTGCAGAGCGGGATGAACCACGCCTCGGTGAACAGCCGCTCCCACAGCTGGTGGTACTGCGTGGCGCGCTCCCCGACGCTGGAGCGGGGGTCGGCGGCCCTGGCCGCGATCGGGGCGATGGCTCCGGGGTCGGTGGCGAGCTTGTAGTTGCCGGTGAGGTAGTTGTCCACCGTGCCCGCCGGGTCGAGGCGCGGGTTGAAGGTGTTGGACACCTCGAGCTCGAAGTCGCCGGCGATGAAGCGGGCCTCGGTCTCGGAGTTCGGCGTCGGGTTGAGCTTCGCGTCGATGCCGGCCTGGGCCATCGCGGCCTGGATCGCGGTGGCGGGCTGCTCGGTGTTGGTGCCGGCGGAGAAGCTGATCGACACCTTGGCCCCGCCGGCCTCGGCGATCAGCGCCTTGGCCCTGGCCAGGTCGAACTCGTACGGGTAGGTCGCCGCCGGGTCCGCCCACGGGCTGTCCGGGTAGATGCTGCGGGTGGGCGTGCAGGTGTCGGCGAAGAGGGCGCGGATGGCGGCCGGGTCGACCGAGCGGGCAATGGCCTCCCGGACCCGCTTGTCCTTGAGGTCGCCCATGTCGGCGCGCAGCAGGATGCCGAGGACGTTGCGGAACGGGCGGGTGGTGACCTTGAGCTGGCCGGCCTCGCCGAGCTGGCGGGCCTGGACGACCTCGTTGGCCGAGGAGACGAAGCTGAGGTCGGTCTGACCGCTGATGACGCCGTTGAGTCTGGTGGCGCCCTCGGGGACGCGGGTGATCTCCATCCCGGCGAGGCGCCCGGCGTTCGGGTCCCAGTAGGTGCCCTCGGCGCGCTTGACGACGTACTTCTCGTTGGGCACGAACTCCGTGGCGACGTACGGGCCCGAGCCGGCGTTGCCGGGGGCGCGCTTGAGGTCGACGCCGTCGGCGATCGCCTTGGGCGAGACCATCATGCCGGCGGCGGTGGCCAGGGCCGAGGGGAGCACCGCGCCGGTGCCCGGCGTGAGGTTGAGGCGCACGGTGTGCGCGGCGACGACGGTGACGCCGGTGATGGCGGCGAGGTCCTGCTTGATGGTGCTCGTCGGCAGCGTCTGGCCGCGCTCGATGTTGACCTTGACGGCGGTCGCGTCGAAGGGCGTCCCGTCGTGGAAGGTGACGTCGTCGCGCAGGGCGAGTTCGAGGTAGGAGCCGTCCTTGGCGTAGGTCCACGAGGTCGCCAGGCCGGGGACGATCCCGTCCCTGGAGTCGACCATGGTGAGCCGGTCGTAGATCAGCGTGAGGTAGGGGTAACCGCCGGGGGCCGGCTGGGCCGGGTCGAGGTTCTGGAACGGGGACGAGGCCGTGACCCGCAGGACGGCGTCCGGGTCGATCTCCCCCGTGCCGGCACCGGTGGCGCCGGGGTCGCTCGTCGGGGTGCCGGAACAGGCTCCGAGGGCGAGGGTGGCGACCAGGCTGACGGCGACGGCGAGGCGTCGGTGGTACGGGAGGCGGGACAAGGTGCTCCTTTCCTGACCTGCCGCTCCGCGCCGGGAGCGGCTCCGCGGCCGGCGGCGGGGCCCGGGGCGCCTGGGGCGCGACGGGGGTGCCGGCGGGTCGCTCGGCAGTGGCCGTGGAGGCGCGGTGGTCACGGTGGGTGGTGGATGGCGTCGGCGGCGTGATGCCCGCCTGGAGCTGCTCGGCGCGCGGCGTCCCCGAGACTGCCGGCGTGCGGCATCCCCGCGAGCCAACCAAGCGCTCGATTGGGACGGTAGGGGCAGGCTGCGGGCGCGTCAATGGGCGGACGCCCGCCGCGACCCACAAAAGGACACCACCACGACCCGGCGGACGGCCACCACCGCGGCCCACGGAGGGACGCCGCCGCCTACACGGACGGGCGCCACCGCCACCAGTGGACGGACGGCACCGCCGCCCACCAGAGCGACGCCGGGACGACGGCGGGCGCAAGCGTTGCCAGCGCGCCACCGGGTCGCTACAGTGCGATCAAGCAAGCGCTTGGTTGCCCTGATCGGCCGAAGGAGTCCGCCCGGTGGAAGCCACCCTCGCCACGGCACAGCCCCGCGACACCGGCGTCGACGCCGTCGCCTCGGCCACCCGCCGGCTCGTCGACGCGATCACCCGCGCGGGCGGGGCCATCGACGCCGACGCCGACCGGATCGTGGCCGATCTCGACGGGCTCACCGCCCGGATCGACGCCCACGCCCCGGACCTCTCCGAGCGGATCGCGACGATGTGGCGTCAGCCCGGCCCGGGCCGCTTCGACCCCGCTGGCGGCACCGAGAACCCGCTGTCGCCGCCGGTGAGTCTCTGGGTCGAGCCGGACGGCTCGCTGCGCGGCGAGGTCACCCTGCGGCTGGCCTTCCAGGGCCCGCCGGGGCACGTGCACGGCGGCACCTCCGCCATGCTCATGGACCACGCCCTCGGCATCGCCAACGCCCGCGCCGGATACGCCGCGGTGACCGTCGGGCTCGCCGTCTCCTTCCGCGCGGCCATCCCGATCGGCTCGACGATCACGATCCTGGCCCGGCACGACGGGCGCGACGGACGCAAGGTACGCAGCTCCGGCGAGCTGCGCGTCGGGGACCTCACGTGCGTCACGGCCACGGGCACCTTCGTGCTCATGGACGACCCGTCGACGCGGGACAGGTTCCGACGACTCCCGAGGGAACACGCATGAGCACGAGTCCCGACCCGACCAGCGCCGCACCCGGTCCGCTCGCCGGCCGCGGCGCGCTCGTCATCGGCGGGGGCGGCGGCTTCGGTCGCGCCATCGCCGCCGCGCTGGCCGCCGACGGGGCCGCCGTGACGATCATGGGCCGCACCGAGGCGACGCTGCGGGCGGCGGCCACGACGATCGCCGCAGCCGCTCCCGGGGCGCCGCCGGTGCGGGTCAGCGTCGGCGACTCCGCCCTCGACCGGGACGTGGCCGCCGCGGTGCGCGTCGCCGACGAGACCCCGTTGGCGGCCGTCGTCACGACCGTCGGCGGCGGCACCTTCCGTCCCGTGCTCGCCCTCGACGCCGAGACCCTCGAGCACGACTTCCGGCGCAACGTCACGACGGCGCTGCACGCGATCCGGCACGGCGGACAGGCCCTGGCCGCGCGCGGTGGGGGCTCGATCGTGTGCACCTCGTCGAGCGCGGGCGGGCACTCCTTCCCGTTCATGCCGTCGTACTCGGTGAGCAAGGCCGCGCTCGAGGCGCTCGTCCGGGTCGCCGCCGACGAGCTCGGCCACCTCGCGGTACGGGTCAACGTCGTACGCCCCGGCATCGTGGCCACCGACGGGGAGAACCCGGGCCTGTTGCTGGCCGACCCCGAGCTGGCCGCCGCGACCGTCGCCGAGAAGCCCCTGTCGCGGGTCGGACGCGCCGAGGACATCGCCGCCGCGGTCCGCTTCCTGTGTGGTCCCGAGTCGTCGTGGATCACCGGCGCGTGCCTGCCGGTCGAGGGCGGGGCGCACCTGCGCCGCGCGCCCCGGCTGGAGAAGCTCGCCCGGATCGTCAGCGGCGACGAGGTCGTCGACGCCGCCCTGTCGGGCCGCATCCCATGACGGCGGCACAGGTGTCCGCCGGCCGGATGGAGCTGGCCACGACGCTGCCGGCGACGACAGCGCTGCGCGAGGTGCCCGCGGTCGTGGCGCGCATCGAACGGCTCGGCTTCGACACCGTGCACGTCCCCGAGACGACGCACGACTCCCTGGCGGTCGCCCTGCTCGCGGCCGAGCACAGCAGCCGGATCACCGTACGCACCAGCATGACGCTGGCCTTCCCCCGCAGCCCGATGGTGACCGCGTACGCCGCGTGGGACCTCGCGCGGTTCTCCGCGGGTCGCTTCCAGCTCGGGCTGGCCACCCAGGTACGCGGCAACATCGTCGGCCGTTTCTCGGTGCCGTGGGACCGGCCGGCCGAGAACCTGCGCGACTACCTCGCCTCGATCCGGGCGATCTTCGCCGCGTTCGCCACGGGCGGGCCCCTGGAGCACGAGGGCAGTCACTACCGCTTCACCCGGCTCCAGCCCTACTTCAACCCCGGCCCGCTGTCGACCGCGGCCCCGGCGCTCTACACCGGCGGGGTCAACCGGCGCGTCTGCGAGGTGGCCGGCGAGCTCGCCGACGGCTTCGTCACCCACGCGACGAACTCGCACCCGAGCCACCTGCGCACGGTCGTGCTCCCCGCGCTCCGCGTCGGGGCCGCGCGCGCCGGACGCGCCCGGATCCCGCGGGTCGTCGTCGTGTCCAAGTCGATCACCGGACCGACGCCGGCCGCACTCGCCGCGACTCGCGACTCCGCCCGCCAGGAGCTGGCGTTCCTCTTCTCCACCCCGGCCTACCGCACGACCCTGGACCGGCTCGGCCTGGGCCGGGTCGGCGAACGGCTCGCCGGGATGGCCGCCTCCGGGCGCTGGGCGGGGCTCGCCGACACCCTCGACGACGAGACCCTGGCCACGCTCATCCCGCACGGCACCTACGCCGAACTGCCGGGCGTGCTCGAGCGGGCCTACGGCGGGCTCGCCGACGGGCTCGGGCTCGGGCTGCCGCTCGACCCGGCCGACGACGAGGACTTCGGCGCGCTGCTCGAGCGCCTCCGGCACATCCCGACGAGTACCACGGCCGGCGACCCGCCCGCGACCGGCGGCCCCAGCGACGAGGCCACCGGCGCGACGCGCGGCGAGGCCGGATCGGAGACCCTGCCATGACCGCACGCGTCGGGCTGCTCACCCCCGTCGTCGTCCAGCACCCGCGCACCGCCGCCGCCTGGGAACGGGACGTCCTGGCCGGCCACGACGTCGGCGGCGCACTGCTGGCCATCGCCCGCGCCGCCGACGAGCTGGGCTACCACCACCTGACGTGCAGCGAGCACGTCGCGGTGCCCGCCCCGATCGCCGCCGAGCGGGGCGGGACGTATTTCGACCCCGTGGCCACGCTGTCGTTCCTCGCCTCGGCGACGCGACGCGTCCGGCTCGCGACGAACGTCGTCGTCATCGGCTACCACCACCCGCTGGCCCTCGCCAAGACCTACGGCACCCTCGACCTGCTCAGCGGCGGGCGCGTCGTCCTCGGGGTCGGGGTCGGCAGCCTCGAGGAGGAGTTCGACCTGCTCGGCGCCGAGTTCGCCGGGCGCGGCGCGGTCGCGGACGAGGCGATCGCGGCCCTGCGCGCCGCGTGGGGCAGGGCCGTGCCGCACCACGAGGGACCCCGGTTCGCGTTCACCGACTTCGTCGTCGAACCGCACGCGCCACGCACCACGGTGCCGCTGTGGTTCGGCGGGCGCACCCGCCGTTCGCTGCGCCGCGCCGTGGCGTACGGCACCGGGTGGGCGCCGTTCGGCCTCGGGCCGCAGGAACTGACCCGCCTGTGGACCTCCGTGGAGCGCCCGGACGACTTCGACCTCGTGCTCCAGATCCCGCCGCTGGACCCGCTCGGGGACCCGGACGGCTCCCGCGAGCACCTGCGCACGGCCGATGCCGTCGGGGCGACCGCGGTCAACGCGAGCCTCGTGGCCACCTCGGCGGCCCACCACCTCGCGCAGATGGCCGCGCTGCGCGAACTCACCCCGGAACGCTTCGAGACGACCGCGTCCACGACCTGACCGGCCACCGGCCGGATCGGCCCGCGAGAAGCCCGCTCGGAAGGAACCCGCCATGCCCGACCCACAGCCCGACCGGCTCGCCCGGCTCGAGGCGCGCCTCGAACAGGCCGAACGGCGCCTCGCCGCCGCCGAGGACCAGCTCGCCCTGTGGCGGATCGTCGCCGGCTACGGTCCCGCCGTCGACAGCGGCTCAGCCGAGGTCACCGCCCGGATGTGGACCGAGGAGGGCGTGTACGACACCTACCCCGTCGTGCTCGACGGCCGGGACGCGCTGCGCGCCATGGTGACCGGTGAGCGGCACCAGGCCCTGATCCACTCCGGCGCCGCCCACCTCATGGGCCTGCCGCACATCGTCGTCGACGGCGACCGGGCCGTCGTGACGAACTACTCGCAGCTCGTGCTCCACGCTCCCGACGAGAACGGCTACCGGATCTGGCGTACCGGCGCCAACCGGTGGGAGTTCACCCGAACCGACGAGGGCTGGCAGGTGACCCACCGCTGGAACCGCCAGCTCGACGGCACCGACGAGGGCCGCGACATCCTCGCCCGCGCCGTCGACTCCGGCGCCTGAGCCCGTACGCACCAACCGCAGCGCCCCGGCCCAGGACCCCCGCGTGGGGTCCGGCGGACCCGGTCAGGCCTCGTTGGGCATGTTCGACCAGCCCTTGCGGTCGACCCGCGCGTACCAGCCCGAGGCGGCCAGGGTCCCTCCGTCGACGGGGATGGTGTGCCCGGTGACGAAGCGGGCGTCGTCGCTGGCGAGGAACTCGACGACGGCGGCGTAGTCGTCGGGCTCGCCGAAGCGCCCGACGGGGATCCACGTGCGGATGAGCGCCGGGTCGCGGCCGCGCAGCATCGCCGCGGCCGGCGTCTGGGGTGTGTCGGCGAGGTCGGGCGCGATCGCGTTGACCCGCACCCCGTAGCCGGCGACCTCGACGGAGAGGCTCCTGGTGAAGGCGCTGACCCCGGCGTTGTAGGCGGAGTACGGGGCGCACGCCGGGATGCCCCGGAAGGCCTCGACGGTCGAGTTGTTGACGATGGCGCCACGGCCCCGCTCGACCATGCCGGGCAGCAGCGCGTGGGTCATCGCGAGCACGTGCCACAGGTTGACCTCGTAGAGCGCCTGCCACTGCTGCGGGGTCGAGTGCAGGAAGGTCCTGGCGGCCGGGCGGAAGTCGCCGACGTTGTTGACGAGCACGTCGACCCGACCCGAGTCGAGGGCCGACGCGGCGGCGACCGCGGTGGCGACACCGTCGGTGGTGCGTACGTCGGCGAGGACGACCTCGACCTCGCCGCCGGCGCCACGGATGTCGGCGGCGGTGTCGACGGCGGCCTCCCCGTCGATGTCGACGAGGACGACGTGGGCACCCGCGGCGGCGAGCCGGCGGGAGATGCCGCCGCCGATCCCGAGGGCGCCGCCGGTGACGACCGCGATCCGGTCCGCGAGCCTGCGGGTGGCGCTCATCCGCCGGTTCCTTCCTCGTCGGTCCTGGTCGCGGAGACGCGGTGGCGTTCGATCCAGTTGATGGTCACGGCGCGTCGCGTGAAGGCCCATCCGTCGTCGGTGCGCGCGTACTCGTCGTCGTAGTGCAGGAACCAGACGAGGTCCCCGGGCCCTTCGCGACCGGGCAGCAGGTGGTGGGCCGTGCCGCGGACCCGGCCACGGGCCCCGGTCGGCGTCGGCAGGTAGCGGGCCCCGGCCACGACATGGGTCGTCGCCAGGGTGCCGGCGAGTGCCCCGAGCGCGGCCACGACGGCGGGGCGGCCGACGTGGGACACGTGGGGGTCGAGGTGCGCGGGCGGATCGGGGACGACGAGGACGCCGTCGGGGACGAAGAGCGCGCCGACCGCGGCGGCGTCACGGTCGTCGGCGGCCGCCGCATACGTCTCGGAGAGTACGCGCAGCGCGGCGAGGTCGGCCGCGGCGAGGCCGGTCACGACCTGGGAGCGGTCGCCGCGCGCACGACCTCGACGAGCTCGGCGGCGGCACGCTCGCAGTCACCGCGGGTGTAGCCAAGAAGGGCGGTCTCGGCCGGATCCGGTTCGTAGGCGAGGACGTTGCCCCGGCCCTGGACGATCATCGAGTCGGGCATGAAGGGGTGCGGCTCGTCGCGCTCGGCGATGGTGCGGTTGCCCCCGGCCGCGTCGACGAGCAACTGGAAGAACTGCGCGAACGTGAGGTTGGCGTCGCCGACGAGGTACGCCGCGCCCGCCGTGCCGCGGTCGAGCGCGCCGCCGATCGCCTCGGCCAGGGACCGGGCCGACAGGTAGTTCGTGCCGCCGGCCGGTGCGTGGTCGGGGATCTGCGGCTCGTTGCCGGCCGCCCAGGACACCATGCGGCGGTAGCGCTTGGCCGTGACGCCGGGGATGGCACCGATGATCGAGGGTGGGTTGAGGGTGCAGACCGTGAAGGAGGTGTCAGCCAGCGCCCGTGCTCCCTCGTCGGCGTCGCGGCGGGCGGCGACGTAGGCGTGGGAGTCGGCCAGGTCGGGTCGCAGGTGGTGGTAGTAGCTGCCGACCTGGACGAAGCGGGAGACACCCGCGCTCTTGGCGAGCGCGGCGAAGGCCGGCACTCCCCCGCTCTGGGTCTCCTTCCAGAACTGGGTCTCGTCCACGTCGCGGGGCAGGTGGCGCACGTCCTGCCCGGCGGCGAAGACGACCGCGTCGAAGGGGGCCAGGTCCTTGCGGGTGAAGGTCTGGCGGGTGTAGTCCCCGACCAGGGCGGGCAGGTCGGCGACGGGCGAGCCCGCGTCGACGGTCCCCCGGGCGGCGACGGTGACGTCGTCTCCCCGGTCCCGCAGGTGGAGGGCGGCGTGGGCCCCGATCATGCCGGTTCCACCGACGACGAGCACCTTCATCGTGAGGTCTCCTTGCGTAGTGAGGCGACTCCCCGGCGCGAATCTGGGAGCCCGCCTGATGCCGAGCCTACCAACCAAGCGATAGGTTGGTAAGTGTGAGAGTGGGGCTACGGCGTCAACCGGGTGCACGCACACACCCCGGCGGTACCGAGGAGTGCGCGCTGACGCAACAGGTGTGCACGCGCCAGTAAGGACAGCCGTGTGCCGCGGCAGCATGCTCGTTCCACAACGTCCGTGACAGACGGGAGGAACCCATGGCAGATCTACGGAAAACCCGGGTACTGGCGATCGCCACCGCGGCCGTCGCGCTGCTCACCGCCGCCGCGTCCCCGGCGCGGGCGGACACCACGCTGGAGGTGAGACCGGGTCTCAGCCCGTTCTTTTCCGACGGCAGGAACGGCAGCGGACCCCGGGAGTACGTGACCCGCAACCTGAGCACGGAGGCCCGAAACCAGTACCTGCGCAGCTGCCGGTCGGGCTACTCCTGCTATGCCGTGGGAGAGGGCGACGGTCAGCACACCTTCTTCGAGCTCTACTACTGCGACGATCGGAACCTCACGAACTTCCTGGGCCGTGGCGCCGCCGTCAACCACCAGACGGACGACGCGGTCGCGCACCTCAGCGACAGAGAAAGCGTGACGAAACAGGCGATCAACCCGGACAACATCCCGGTCTCCGTCGACTGGGACCCGATCTGGTACATCCATCCATGCTGACCCGGTGAGCGGGCCCGCGCCGTCGTGATCCGGGGCGACGGCGCGGGCCCGCGGTCGTGCGCGCACCTCTCCCCCCGGTGCGCCCACCGGCGGCCGGCCGGCGACTCACCCCGGCACCCCGAGCACGTGCGTGCTGCCGGTGCGCGCCGGCCACGGCAGCGCCGCACGGTCGAGCTTGCCGTTGGCGGTGGCGGGGAAGCCGTCCACGAACACCACCGCGGCCGGCACCATGTAGTCCGGCAGCGCGGCGGCCACGTGCCGGCGCAACTCCCGCACGGTCGGACGGCTGCCGGAGGCCGGCACGACGTAGACCACCAGTGCGCGCTCGCCGTCGCGGTCCGGCCGGGCCAGCGCCACCACGTCCTTCACGCCGGCGTGCCCGCGCAGGCGGTGCTCGACCTCCGCCAGCTCCACCCGGGCGCCACGGATCTTGACCTGACCGTCGACCCGGCCGAGGAAGGTCAGCACCCCGTCGGGGCCGAAGCTCGCCCGGTCGCCGGTGCGGTAGAGCCGGCCGCGCGGGTCGGGCCCGAGCGTGTCCGGGACGAACCGCTGCCGGGTCAGCTCCGGCTGGCGGTGGTAGCCGAGGGCGAGGACGTCGCCGCCGATGAGCAGGTCACCCGGCACCCCAACCGGGCAGGGTCGCAGGTTCTCGTCGACCACCCAGTACTGCGCGTTGTCGATCGGCCGCCCGTACGGGATGCTCCGCCAGGCCGGGTCGACCGCGCCGACCTCGAACCAGTTCGACCAGACGGTCGCCTCGGTCGCGCCGCCGAGGCTGACGACCGTCGCCCCAGGGAAGACCGACCGCACCTCGTCCGGCAACGTCAGCGGCGTGTAGTCGCCGCTGAGGTAGACCAGCCGCAGGTCGCCGGTCCCGGCGGCGCCCCGGTGCCCGCCGAGCAGCGGCGCGAGGTGGGCCAGCGTGGTCGGCGCCGAGTTCCAGTACGTCACCGGCTCCCGCAGCAGCACGTCGAGCAGCAGCTCCGGGTCGCACCGCTGCGCGTCGTCGGCGACGTAGACGCCCGCCCCGTACGCGGGCAGGCCGAGCAGGTCGAAGACGGACAGGTCGAAGCCGAGCGAGGTGACCGACAGGCCCAGGTCGTGCGGGCCGAAGCCGTGCGTGCGCCGGCACCAGGCGAAGAGGTTGTGCAGCGACCGGTGCGCCACGGCGACGCCGTTGGGCCGGCCGGTGCTGCCGGAGGTGAAGACCACGTAGGCGGTGGAGTCCGCGCCGGTGCCGGGCTCCGGGCTCCGCAGCTCGCGGTGGTCCGGGACCGGGGCGTCGGCGGGCACCGTACGCACCCCCGGCGGGAGCGGCCAGCCGTCCTCGCCCGCCGCGCCGACCAGCAGCCGCACACCGGCCTCGGCCAGCAGGGTGTGCGCGCGTTCGGCCGGGAGCGCCGGCTCGACCGGCACGTAGCAGCCGCCCGCCTTCAGCACCCCGTACACGGCGACCGCCAGCAGCGGCCCGCGCGGCACCCGGATGCCCACCGGCGTCTCGGGTCCGACCCCCTGGTCACGTAGCGCCCAGGCCAGCCGGTTGGCGAGCCGGTCCAGCTCGGCGAAACTGAGCGCGCCGCCGGCCCAGCGCACCGCCACGGCGTGCGGGCGGAGCCGGGCCTGCGCCTCGAACAGCCGGTGCACCGGGCCGTCCGCGACGTACGCGCGGGCGGTGGCGTTCCACGCCCGCTGCTGCGCGGCCGGGTCGGGCGCGGCAGGTCGGGGCACGGCCAACCCGGGCACGGCAGGATCGGTCGACGGGCGGCCCGGCGTGGTGGTCATCGGCTGCCGGCCAGCACGGCGCTGATCACGTCGGTCAGGTGCACCAGGAGCGGCGGCTTCATGATTCCGATGTGGTCCCCCGGCACCCGGTGCAGCTCGATCCCGCCGTCGATCAGCTCCTCCCACCGTTGGAGGTAGTCGGCGAACGTCTGGCCGGACGACACCACGTGCTGGCCGTTGGCGAGCGCGTCGCTGGCGATGAGGTGCAGCCTGCCGGCGTAGCGCGGGTTCGGGTACTCGATGAGCGCCTGCAACGACTCCCGCCAGACCCGGACCATCCGCGGCCAGGCGGCGCCGACGCCGCGCTCGGGCAGCGCCATGCCCTCCTTCTCGTCGATGTCGTTGGCCACCCGCTCGTAGAGGTCCATGATCTCGGCGCGCCGCTCGGGCGTGTCCGCCTCCGGCCCGCCCCGGTCGACCTCCAGCACCAGCTTCTCCAGCCGGCGCACGAATCCCATCTGCTCGTAGAACTTCGGCCGGGTCTGCGCGTCCAGCACCGGGTCGAGGAGCATGAAGGTCACCTCCTCACCCGCGTCCAGCAGCAGGGTGGCGAGTTCCGCCGCGATCGTGCTGCCGCCGCACCAGCTGAACAGCCGGTACGGCCCGTGCGGCTGGGCGGCCCGCAGCTCGTCGAGGTGCCGGCGGGCCATCTCGGCGGCGGTGGGGATCGTGGCGTGGTCGCCGTGCGGCTTCGGCCACTCGAACGCGGCCAGCGGCAGCTGCGGGTCCAGGTACGGCAGGAAGCGCTGGAACCAGTGGGCGCTGCCGCCGCCGGGGTGGATGCAGAACAGCGGTGTGGCGCTGCCGCGCCGCAGCCACAGCAGCGCCCGGTTGCGGCTGCCGGGCGCGGCTGGCGCCTCGGGGCCGCCGACCGCGCCGTCGGTGATCGCGGCGGCCAGCCGCGCGACGGTCTGGTGCTCCAGGAAGGCCCGGAACGTCAGCTCCACGCCGTGCGACTCCCGCAACAGCGAGATGACCCGCATCATCGCCATCGAGTGCCCGCCGAGATCGAAGAAGTCGTCGTCGATGCCGACCCGGTCCAGTCGCAGCACCTGCGCCCAGGCGTCGACGATGGTCCGCTCCAGCGGTGTCCGGGGCGCCACCGGCGCGATCCGCGCGGTGGCGGGCCTCGGCTCGGCCGCGACCAGCGCGGCGCGGTCGACCTTGCCCGAGGCGGTGACCGGGAACTGCCCGACGACGTGGCAACGGGTCGGCACCATGTGCGCCGGCAGTCGGCGGCGTACGTGCTCGCGCAGCTCGGCCGGGGACGGGGCGGCGCCGCAGGTGCGGGCGGTGAGCCGGACGAACGCCACGAGCGTCGCCTCCTCGGTGCCCGCCGCGGCGACGGCGACGGCCGCGGCCGCGACGCTCGGGTGCGCCTCCAGCGCGTGCTCGACCTCGCCCAGCTCGATGCGGAAGCCGCGGACGCTGACCTGTTGGTCGCCGCGCCCGTGGAAGCGCAGCGAGCCGTCGGCGGCGCGGGAGACCACGTCGCCGGTGCGGTACATCCGGCTGCCGGGCGGCCCGAACGGGTCCGGGACGAACCGGTCGGCGGTCAGCGCCGGACGGCCGAGGTAGCCGCGGGCCAGGCCCGCGCCGGCGACGTGCAGCTCGCCGCGCGCCCCGGCGGGCAGCGGCCGGCCGTCGGCGTCCAGGACGTGGCACCGCACGTTCGCCAGCGGGGTGCCGATCGACGGCATCCGCTCCGGCGAGCCGGGGGCGACCGGCGCGTACGTGGCGGCGACGCACGCCTCGGTGGGGCCGTAGAGGTTGACGAACGCGGCGTGCCGCGCCCACCGGTCGGCCTGCCCGGCGGGGCACGCCTCGCCGCCGACCAGGGTGACCCGCAGGCGCGGGAAGTCCGCCGGGTCCAGTCGGCTCAGCATCGACGGCGGCAGGAAGAGGTGGGTCAGCGTGGCCGCCTCGGCGCGCAGGTCGCCCGGGTCGCGGTCGGGCGCGGGCAGCACCAGCTCGGCGCCGGCGGTGAGCGCGGCGACCAGCTCGGACACCGACGCGTCGAAGCCCACCGCGAAGAACTGGAGCATCCGGTCGCCCGGCCGGACGTCGAAGACCTCCTGCTGGGCGTGCCGGAGGTTGAGCAGCGCCCGGTGCGGCACGGCGACCCCCTTGGGCCGGCCCGTCGAGCCGGACGTGTAGGTGACGTACGCCAGGTCGTCCGGCGCCACCGTCACCTCCGGCGGGGTGACCGGCATGTCGAGCTGGGCGGACTCGTCGCTCACGTCGACCGTCGGCACGCCCGCCGGACCGGTCTGGACGAGCCCGGCCGGCAGCCGCCCGGCGGCGAGCAGCACCGCCGCCGCCGTGTCGTCGAGCATGAACCGCAGCCGTTCGACCGGGTACGCCGGATCCAGCGGCAGGAACGCGCCGCCCGCCTTCAGCACCGCCAGTACGCAGACGGCGAGGTCGGGCGTCCGCGGCAGGCAGATGCCGACGACCGTGCCCGGGCCGACGCCGAGCGTGCGCAGCCGGTGCGCCAGCCGGTTCGCGCGTAGCTCCAGCTCGGCGTAGTAGACCTTGACGACGCCCTGCCGCAGCGCGACGGCGGTGGGCGCGGACCGGGCCTGCCGCTCGACCAGCCGGTGCACCGGCTGATCGGTGGGGAACGCGCGGTCGGTGCGGTTCGGGCCGACGAGCACCCGCTCGCGGTCGGCCGGCGCCAGCGTCACGGTCGACGGCGACGGCAACACAGCCGGGGTGGCGTCGGGACCGGCGTCGGGGTCGCGGGCGGCACCGGGCCCGGCCGCGCTGGCGGCCATCGACGCCAGCACCTGCCGGTAGGTCCGGCCGACCAGCTCCAGGTACGGCCGACCGATCCTGCTCGGCCGACCGAGCAGGCGCAGGTGGCCGGGAAACGACACCGCGGAGAACGGCTGCTCGCTCGGGCTGAAGTCGGCCTCCAGGTCGATGCCGGAGCTCCAGTCGAGCATGTGGAAGTCCAGGTACGTGAAGCTGACGTCGACCAGCGCCGAGGCGTGCCGGCCGTCGCGCCGCATCGCGGCCATCGGGTAGCGCCGGTGCGGCCACATCCGCGCCTCCCGCGCGAAGACCGTCCGCACCAGCTCCGGCCAGCTCACGGCGGTCAGGTCGGCGGGGAACGGCACCGTGTTCAGGTACATGCCGATCACCTCGTCGCCGCGCAGCCGCTCCGGCCGGCCGTTGCCGACCAGCCCGGTGAAGAAGCGCTGCCGCCCGGTGACCACGCCCCAGGCGGCGAGGTGGGCGGCGTGCAGCACGCTCTTCAGCGCCGCCCCCGCGTCGGCCGCGAGCCGGCGCAGCGCCGGTTCCAGGTCGGCGTACTCGACGACGACCTGCTCCGGCGCGTCGTCGGCCCCGTCCGGCCCCTCGGCCCCGTCCGCCTGGCCGCCCCACTCGGCCGGGATCTCCAGCTTGTCGGTGGCCGTGATGGTGGCGGTCCAGAAGTCCCGGTCGGCCGCCGAGCGCAGCGACTCCTGCTCGGCGGCGACGAAGTCGGCGAACCGGACGGCGGGCAGCGGCGCCGGCCGGGGTACGCCGCCACGGCGCAGCGTCCGGTAGTGCGCGAGCAGCTCGGCGATCACCGACGTGTGGCTCCAGCCGTCGAGGATCGCGTGGCACTCGACGTGGGTGAGCCACCACTCGCGCTCGCCGGTCTGGTGCACCGTGTAGCGCAGCAGCGGCGGCACGGCCAGGTCGAACGGCGCGGCACGCTGGGCGAGCAGGAAGTCGTCGAGGACCTGGCGCCGCGCGGCCGGCGGCAGGTCCCGCAGGTCGTCCAGGTCCACCGGCAGCTCGGCGGTGCGGTGCACCAGTTGCAGCGGCCGCGTGTAGCCGGCGAGCGCGAACGAGGTACGCAGGATCTCGTGCCGCCGCACCAGCAGTGCCGCGGCAGCGCGCAGGTCGGCCAGGTCGAAGGGCGTCTCGTCCTCGATCCGGTAGCAGCTGACGTTCACGTAGACCGGCCGCTGCGCGGCCAGCATCTCGTACACCATTCCGGCCTGGATCTCGCCCATCGGGTACGCGTCGACCAGGCCCGGCGGCAGCAGCGCGCGGTCGGCCTCGGACAGCAGCGCGAACGGCGCCACGACCGGCTGCTCGGTCACCTCGGCCGGCTTCTCCGGCGTCCGCGCGCCGACCAGTTCCGCCAACTCGGCCACCGTGGCGTGACCGAACAGGTCGTGCACCGACACCGGCAGGCCGGCCGCCCGCAGCGCCCCGACGGCGCGGATCGCCCGGATCGAGTCGCCGCCGTGCGCGAAGAACGCGTCGTGCCGGCCCACCGCGTCGACGCCGAGCGCGTCGGCCACGGCGCGCGCGATCGTCCGCTCCACCGGGTTGCGAGGCGCCTCCGCCGTCGGCGCGATGTCGCCGGACGGCGCGGGCAGCGCGCGATGATCGACCTTGCCGGCGGCGGTCAGCGGCAGCGCGTCGAGCACCACCCACCGCGCGGGCACCAGCTGGCGGGGCAGCCGGGCCCGGGCGTACGCCGCGACGGCGTCCCGGTCGACCTGCCCCGAGCCCGCCCCGGCGGCCGGGCCGACGAGGTACGCGACGAGCCGGTCGTCGTGCACGGTGACCACGGCGGCGGCGACGTCCGGGTGCGCGGTGAGCACCGCCTCGACCTCGCCCGGCTCGATCCGGTGGCCGTGCAGCTTCACCTGCCGGTCCAGCCGGCCCAGGTACTCGATCGTCCCGTCGGCGCGGTGCCGGGCCAGGTCGCCGGTGCGGTAGAGCCGGTCCCCCGGCCGCGTGCCGAAGGGGTCCGGCACGAACCGGTCGGCCGTGTGCGCGGGGCGGCCCAGGTAGCCGCGGGCGAGTTGGACGCCGGCCACCACCAGCTCGCCGGGCACGCCGACCGGCAGCAGCCGCAGGTCCGCATCGACGACGTGGGCGCGGGTGTTGGCGACCGGGCGGCCGATCGTGACCGGCTCCCCGGGCCGGCACCGCGCCGCGGTCACGTCGATCGTCGTCTCGGTCGGGCCGTAGAGGTTGTGCAGCTCGCAGCCGATCCGCTCGGACACGGCCGCCGCCAGCCCGTCCGGGAGCGGCTCGCCGCTGGCGAAGATCCGGCGTACCGAGGGCAGCCCGCCGGCCGGCGTGTCGAGGAAGGCGCGCAGCATCGACGGTACGAAGTGCAGCGTGGTGACGCCGTGCTCGGCGATCGCCGCGGCCAGGTACGCCGGGTCCCGGTGCCCGCCGGGGCGGGCGACGACGAGCGTCGCGCCGGTGACCAGCGGCCAGAACAGCTCCCAGACCGAGACGTCGAAGCCGTACGGGGTCTTGTGCAGCACCCGGTCGGTGGCGTCGAGCGGGTACTCGCGCTGCATCCAGGCCAGCCGGTTCACGAGCGCGCGGTGGGTGATCACGACGCCCTTGGGGTGGCCGGTCGAGCCGGAGGTGTGCAGCACGTACGCCGGGTGGTCCGGGTCGGGGTCGCCGGGCGGCGGCCCGTGCGGGGCGGTGGCGTCCGCGTCGGGCCGGAGCAGCGTGCGCGCGGCGGTGCCGACGGTGTCCCGGTCGGTCACCACGACCCGTACCGCGGCATCGGTGAGCAGCTGCTCCAGCCGCTGCGGCGGGCTCTCGGTGTCCAGCGGCAGGTAGGCGCCGCCGGCGGTGAGCACGGCCAGCAGCGCGGCCACCAGGTCCGGGCCGCGCTCCAGGCACACCCCGACCACCGACTCGGGGCCGACGCCGGCCGCGCGCAGCCGCGACGCCAGCGCGGTGACGCGGGCGTCGAGTTCGGCGTACGACAGGCTCCGCTGCGCCGTCCGCACGGCCACCGCGTCCGGCTTGGCCGCCACCTGGGCGCGGAACAGCGCGGGCAGCGTGGTGGCCGGCACGTCGGTCGCGGTGTCGTTCCAGCCGTCGAGCAGCTGCTCGCGCTCGGCCGGCGGGAGGATGTCGATGTCGGCCAGCGGGATGTCCGGGGCCGCCGCCACGCCGGCCAGCAGCCGACCGACGTGTGCGACGAACCGCTCGATCGTGGCGCGGTCGAACAGGCTGGTGGCGTAGACCGCGGCGCCGGCGAGCGAGCCGTCCGGGCCAGGGCTCACCGACAGGGTCAGGTCGAACTTGGCGTCGGCGAACGGGATCGGCACCGACAGGACGTCCAGGCCGGGCGCCTGGAAGCCGTCCGGCCCGGCCTCCTGCCAGACGAACATGGTCGAGAAGAGCGCCGTCCGCGCGGGGTCGCGGACCGGCGCCAGCTCCTCGACGAGCTGCTCGAACGGCAGCTCCTGGTGGGCGAAGGCGTCCAGCGACGTACGGCGGACCCGCTCGACCAGCTCGCCGAACGTGGGATCGCCGGCCAGGTCGGCCCGCACCACGACGGTGTCCACGAAGAGCCCGATGAGGCCCTGCACGTCGTCGTGCCCACGGCCGGCGACCGGGGTGCCGACCGTGACGTCGGTCCGGCCGCTCCACCGCCCGAGCACGACCGCGTACGCCGCCAGCAGGACCATGAACGGCGTGGCCCGGTGGCGGCGGGCCAGCTCGCCGAGGGCCGCCGCCACCTCGGCGGGCACGGTGAACGGCACGACGTCGCCGGCGGAGTCCCGTACCGCCGGCCGTGGCCGGTCGGCCGGCAGGTCCACCGGCGTGGCGCCGGCGAGCTGGCGGCGCCAGTACGGCAGCTGGGTCTCGCGCAGCTCGGCGGTCCGCTGCCGCTGCCAGGCGGCCACGTCGGCGTACTGCGCGGGCAGCGGGGGGAGGTCGGCCAGGCGACCGTCGAGCGCGGCGGTGTAGCGGTGGCGCAGCTCGTCGAGCAGCAGGCCCTCCGACCAGAGGTCCATGGCGATGTGGTGGGTCGTGAGCAGCAGCAGGTGCTGGTCGGGTTCCCGCCGCACGAGCAGCGCACGGAAGACCGGCCCGCCGGCCAGGTCGATCGGCTCGCGGTCGACCGAGACGAGCCGGTTCAGCAACCCACACTGGGTGTCGCCGTCCAGGTGGGTGAGGTCGCGGACCGGCAGCGGGACCGGGGCGGGGGGGTCGATCAGCTGCACCGGCTCGCCGTCGGGGCCGACCGGGTAGCGGGTGCGCAGCACCTCGTGCCGGGCCACCAGCCCGTCCAGCGCGGCCCGCAGCGCGTCGAGGTCCAGCCGGCGGCCCGGCCGGTCGGTCATGTGCAGCGCGATCTGCACCAGGTACTCGACGCCGCCGGGGCGCAGCCGGTCGAGGATCCACAGCCGACGCTGGGCGTACGACAGCGGGGGCGGGTCCGCCCGCGACGCCGGGGGGATGCCCGGCTCGGGGAGCGGCTCGAGGCCGAGCAGCCGGCGCTCCAGCAGCTTCTCGTGCGGGGTGGGCGACTCCAGCATCTCGGTCATCGGGTTCCTTCCCGGGCGGCTCGGGACAGCAGGTCCTGCACCTGGCTGTCGGAGAGTCGGCTGACGTCGGCGCGGACCGCGGCGGTGACCACGGCCGCGAGTCCGGCCACGGAGGTGGCCTCGAACAGGACCTGCAAAGGGAGATCGACGGCGAACGTCTGCCGCAGCGCGGTACGCACCCGGGCGACCAGCAGCGAGTGGCCGCCGAGGTCGAAGAAGTCGTCGTCGGCGGCGATATCGTCGACGCCGAGCAGCCGCGACCAGATCCCGGCGACGACCCGCTCGACCGGTCCGGCCGGCGCCGCCGGGGCGGGTGCCGGCGGAACAGGGGCACCCGCCGGCACGGCCGCAGACGCCGGCACGGCCGGCGCGCCGGCCGCCGGGACCAGCCGGACCGCCGGGGCCTCCGGTTCGCGGGTCGACCGCTCCAGCAGCGCCACGTAGTCCTCGGCGAGCCGGAGCATCGTCGTCCGGTCGAACAGGCCGCCGGCGTACTCGAGAACGCACCGCAGGTCGCCGGCCGCGGTGCGGCAGACCGTGAACACCAGGTCGAACTTGGCGTCGGTGGCGTTCATGGGCAGCGGCCACACCGTGGCGCCGCCGAGCGTGCCGGGCGTCTCCGCCGTGTGCAGGACCTGGAACATGATCTCGAACAGCGGGTTGCGGGCGGGGTCGCGGCGGGGCCGGACCGCCGCCACGACGTCCTCGAACGGCACGTCGTTGTGCACGAGCGCGGCCAGCACCGTCGTGCGCACCCGGTCCAGCACCTCGGTGAACGACGGTTCGCCCGCCAGGTCGGTCCGCAGCACCAGGGTGTTGACGAAGAAGCCAATCAGGTCCTCGGTCTCCGGCACGTCCCGCCCGGCGGCGGGCATCCCGACGGCGATGTCGGTGCGCCCGGTCCGGTGCGCCAGCAACACCTGGAAGGCCGCCAGCAGCGTCATGAACGCGGTCGTGCCGTGCCGCTCGCCGGCGGCGGCGACCAGCCGGGCGACGTGCCGCGGCACGTCCACGGCGAGCATGTCGCCCCTGGGGTCGCGGCGGGTGCCGCGCGGGCGGTCGGTGGGCAGCAGGACCGGTTCGAGCCCGGCGAGCTGGTCGCGCCAGTAGCCGATGCCGGCCGCGCCGGCCGCCTCGCGCCGGGCCCGCTGCCAGGCCGCGACGTCGGCGTACTGCACCGACGGCGGCGCCGGCACGGGCCGGCCGGCCGCCAACGCGCGGTACGCGTGGTCCAGGTCGCGCAGCAGCACGTCGCACGACCAGGCGTCGGCGGCGATGTGGTGCAGGGTGAGGCCCACCAGGTGCTCCGTCGGCGCGAGCCGTACCACGATGACCCGCAGCGGGTGCTCCCGGCGCAGGTCGAACGGCCGGCCCGCCGCCGTGTCGAGCAGCGCCGCCGCCCGGGTCGCGGCGTCCGCTCCCCCGGTCAGGTCCACGACCGTCACGTCGGCCGGGCCGGGCGGGTCGACGACCTGCACCGGCTCGCCGTCGCTGTCCCGGTACCGGGTGCGCAGCACCTCGTGCCGGCCGACGACCGCGGTCACGGCGCGGGCGAACACCGCGGGATCCCACGGTCCGTGCAGGCGCATCCGCAGCCAGACGAGGTATTCGGTGCCGTCGCCGTGCAGCCCGTCGAGGAACCACAGCCGCTCCTGTCCCGGCGACAGCCGCAGCGCGCCGGTGCGCGGCACCGGCCGGATCCGGGTGCCGCCCGGCGGCGGGGCGTTCGTCTGGTCGGGCATCCGGCTCGGCATCGGCGGTCTCCCCTTCACCGGCGGTCGGCATCGGATCGAGACTGGTGGACGCGAGCGGGCCGGAACCAGAGAAGGACCGGCACAGGCGTTGCCGGTCCTTCTCTGTCCCGCCACGAGCCGCGATCGGCAGAGTGGCATCGAGTCGGCGCACGGCACACCGGACGCAGGAGCGGGTCCGGACGCCCGGGACGGGACACCGACGACGGCCCCTGCTACCGAAAGGCGCGGCGACATGCCCGGAACGATCGCGGTACGGACGATGGCGTCGTTCCTGCCGCAACGGTCGGTCGCGGTGGCGGAGCTGCCGGAGCTGGCGTACCTGGGGCCGGCCGAGCGGGAACTCTGCGCCGGCCTCGGCATCGACCGGGTGCGTACCGACCCGGAGCTGGACGCGTTCGACCTGGCCGCGGGAGCCGCCACCCGGGCGCTGGGCGCCGCCGGGCTGGACCCGGCACGGATCGGGGCGCTGGTCGTGGTGGAGTCCCGCGCGCCGGCCACCCTGATGAGCTCCGCCGAGACCCGGCTACAGGCGTACCTCGGCGCCGACCGGGCCCTGACCTTCGCCGTCGGCGGGCTGGGCTGCGTGTCGACCACGCCGGCGCTGCTGGTGGCGCGCGGCCTGCTGGCCGCCGACCCGGGCCTGACCGACGTCCTCGTCGTGCACGGCAGTACGCCGGCCACGCCCCGGCGCTACCGGCACCCCGTCACCGTCAGCGGCGACGGGGGCATGGCCGTGGTCGTCTCGCGGGACGGGCCGCTGCGGGTACGCGACGTGCTCCAGGAGACCGACGGCCGCTACTGGGACCTGTTCCGGGTGGACTACCGGGACCGCCCGTCGGCCCGCTGGACCGAGCAGTGCCGCGACCCCCGGGAGTACTCCTTCCAGCTGGCGCTGGAGAGCCGCAACCGGCTGCGCGCGATGTACCGGCGCCTGCTGGAGCGCAACGGGCTGACCCCGGCGGATGTCGCCCGGCACGTGAGCCACAACCTGTCGGCGGGCGCGTTCCGGTTCGTCGAGGAGACGCTCGGGGTGGCGGTCGCCCCGACCTGCCGCGACAACCTGCGCGACCTGGGCCACCTCGGCGCGAACGACGTCCTGCTCAACCTGGCGACCGAGATCGGCACCGGGCGGCTGCGGGGCGGCGAGCGGGCCGTACTGATCAGCTCCAGCCCCGTGGCCGCCTGGAGCATGGTGCTGGTCGAGTTCGACGGCGATCCCGCTGCGGCCGTCGCGGGAGACTGAGATGGGAGTGGGGATGGGAGCACCGGACCGGCCCGCGGTGGCGCGGGAGCTGCACGACTTCATCGCCCCGGCGGTGTCCGTACCGATCGGCCCGGACGAGGACTACTTCGCGCTCGGCCTGCTCAACTCGCTGTTCGCGATCGAGCTGGTGGTGTTCGTGGAGCGGCGCTTCGACATCGAGGTCGAGGTGGCCGACCTCGACCTCGACCACTTCCGCACGATCTCCCGGCTGACCGACTTCGTGCTGGCCAAGACCGCCGGCCGCGCCGGGATCCCGGCGTGACCGCCGCGGTCGCGCGGTCGACGCTCGACGGTCTCGGCGACGACCTCGCGGCGGCGGCGCGCGACGAGGCGGCCCGCTGGGACCGGGACGGCGCGCTGCCCGCCGGGGTACGCCGCGCCGCGGCGGCCGCCGGGCTGCTCACCGCCGACCTGCCGGTCGGGCACGGCGGCCTCGGCGCCACACCGGCGCAGGTCGGTGAGCTGTGCGCCCGGCTCGGCGGCGTGTGCGGCGCGCTGCGCGCGCTGGTCACCGTGCAGGCCATGGTCGCCGCGGCCGTCCTGCGCTGGGGCACCGCCGGGCAGCGGGCGCGCTGGCTGCCCGCGTTCGCCCGTGGTGAGTTGCTCGCCGGCTTCGCCGCCACCGAGGCCGGCGCGGGCAGCGACCTGACCGCCGTCGACACCCGCATCCGTGCCGTCGGCGGGGGCCGGCAGCCGACCCTGGAGCTGACCGGTACCAAGCGCTGGGTGACGTTCGGCCAGGTCGCCGACATGCTGCTGGTGCTCGGGGTGCTGGACGGCCGGCACACCGCCGTGCTCGTCGAGACCGACCGGGCCGGCGTGACGCGGCAGCCGGTCGAGGGCCAGCTCGGCCTGCGGGCCGCCCAGCTGGCCCACATCCAGCTCGACGGCGTACGGGTCCCGGCGGCGAACCGCGTCGCACCGCCCGGGTTCGGCCTGTCGCACGTCGCGGCCACCGCGCTGGACCACGGCCGGTTCACCGTCGGCTGGGGCTGCGTGGGCATGGCCGAGGCGTGCCTGCGGGACATGACCGACCACGTGCTCACCCGCCGGCAGGGCGACACCCTGCTCGCCGACCACCAGACCGTACGGGGGCTGCTGGGCCGGGCCGCGGTGGACACCGCCGCCGCGCGGGAACTCGCCGCCCGGGCCGCCAGGTGGCGGGCCGCCGGTGCGCCCGACGCGATCGCCGGCACGGTCGCGGCCAAGTACGCGGCGGCGCGCACCGCCGCCCTGGTCGCCGGCACGGCCGTGCAGGTCCTCGGTGCGGCCGGCTGCGCACCGGACAGCCGGGCCGGCCGGTTCTACCGGGACGCCAAGGTCATGGAGATCATCGAGGGCTCCGCCCAGGTGGCCGAGCTGCACGTCGCCGACCACCTGCTGCGGCGCGCCCGCGCGACGGGACCGGGAGGGCGGCCGTGACCGGCATGGTGAAGTGCCTGGTCTGGGACCTCGACGACACGCTGTGGGACGGCGTCGTGCTGGAGGGCGACGAGCCGGTGCCGTTCCCCGCCGCCGTACGCACGCTGCACGCCCTGGACCGGCGCGGCGTCCTGCACGCCGTGGCCAGCCGGGGCGAGCGTGCCGCCGCCACCGCCCACCTGGCCGCGCACGGCCTGCTCGACCTGTTCACCCGGGTCGAGGTGGGCTGGGGCGCCAAGTCCCTCGCGGTCGCCCGGATCGCCGCCGACCTGGGCATCGGCCTGGACACTGTCGCGTTCGTCGACAACGACCCGGTGGAGCGCGCCGAGGTGGCCGCCGCGCTGCCGGTCGTGCGCTGCCACCCGGCCGACGCCGTCGCCGGACTGCCGGCGCTGCCCGAGTTCGCCCGCGAGTTCGTCACCGAGGAGTCCCGGCAGCGCCGCCAGCTCTACCGGACCGACGAGCGACGCCGGGCCGCCGAGGCCACGCATGCCGGGCCGCCCGCAGACTTCCTCGCCTCGCTCGGCCTGGTGCTGGAGGTGCGCCGGGCCGGCCCGGCCGACCTCGCCCGGGCGCACGAGCTGACCGTACGCACCCACCAGCTGAACACCACGGGCGTCACGTTCAGCCTGGCGGAGCTGCACGCGCTCTGCGCGTCGCCGCGGCACGAGGTGCTGGTGGCGCGGCTGCGGGACAGGTTCGGCTCCTACGGAACGGTCGGGCTGGCCGTCAGCGAGTCGCGGCCGGCCGCGAGCGTACTGCGGCTGCTGCTGATGTCGTGCCGGGTGCTGTCCCGCGGTGCCGGCGCGGCCCTGCTCGACCACCTCGTGCACACCGCGCTCGCCGCGGGCCGGCGGCCGGTGGCGGAGTTCGTGCCCACCGCGGTCAACCGGCAGATGCTGGTCACGCTGCGGTTCGCCGGCTTCGCCGTCGAGGACGACACGGGCGACCGGTGGACGCTCGCGATCGACCCGGCCCGGCCGCCGGCCCCGCGGGCACACCCGGTGCGGGTGGTGACGGCGTGAGTGGGCACAGCGGACGGATCATCAGACGGAACGAGGGGCTTGCATGAGCGGAACCGTCGGGGTGGTCGGCGCCGGCACGATGGGGCTCGGCATCGCCCAGTGCCTGGCCGAGGGCGGGTACGACGTGGTCGTGGTCGACCCGGCGGTCGGGTCGACGACCGGGGTGGCGGCGGCGGTGGACCGGCTGCGTACCGGGCTGCGGCAGACCCGGCTGCTGGCCCCGCACCGCGCGGCCGAGCCGGTGGCCCGGGTGATCGAGCGGATCAGCTGGGCCGACCGGACCGCCGGGCTCGACCGGGCCGGGTACGTGATCGAGTGCGCGCCGGAACGCATCCCGCTCAAGGAACGGATCTTCGGCGAGCTGGACGCCGTCTGTCCACCGTCGACGGTGCTCGCGTCGGTCACCTCCGCCATCCCCATCGACCGGCTCGCCGCCAGCACCCGCCGGCCGGACCGGGTGGTCGGGACGCACTTCATGAACCCCGCGCCCCTCAGGGACACCGTCGAGGTGGTGCGGGCGCCGCGGACCAGCGCGGACACCCTCCAGCGCACCCTCGACCTGCTCGCCGCGATCGGCAAGACCGGCATCGTGGTCGCCGACGGGCCGGGCTTCGTGATCAACCGCGTGTTGATGCTCACCGTGAACGAGGCCGCCGAGGTCGTCGGCCAGGGCACCGCCGACGCCGCGACCGTCGACCGGGTCTTCCAGGAGTGCCTCGGCCACGCTACGGGTCCGCTGCGTACCGCCGACCTGATCGGCCTGGACACCGTCGTCGACACGCTCCTGGTGCTGCTCGAGTGCACCGGCGACCCCCGCTTCCGGCCCGGACGCACACTGCGGGAACTCGTGGACGCGGGCCGGTACGGGCGTAAGAGCGGCAGCGGTTTCCACCAGTACCCGCAGCCGGCCGCGACCGCCGCCACCTGACCACCGCCGAGCTCCGCGCCCAGCACCCGCACGGCTGGCCAGGTCAGCCTGGGGTGAGGACGCAGAACTCGTTGCCCTCCGGGTCGGACATGACCGTCCACGGGACGTCGCCCTGGCCCACGTCGGCGGGTGTCGCACCGAGATCCTTCAGGCGCGTAAACCACCACCGCCGCCTGGTGGGCTGCCGAGGTGGTGGCGAGGTCGACGTGCACGCGGTTCTTCACCGTCTTGGGTTCCGGGGAGACGATGAGGTCGATGCAGACCGCGACGGGGTCGGGGTAGACGAAGCCCTCGGGTTCGAGGTTGGTCACGCCGGGGCCCTCGCTGGAGACTTCCCAGCCGAGCGCCTCCGCCCAGAAACCGCCAAGCGCGGAGTCGTCCCGGGCCTTCATGTTGATCTGCACCAGCCGCGTCGCCACGCCGGCAATGCCAGGGCCGCCGAGCCGACGGTGGCGTCCCACTGGGCGACCGTCCGGTGCGGCATTCCGGTGCCGGCTGGCGCACACCCCCTAGAGCGTCCTAGGACAATGGTTCCGTGAAGGCCTGGGCCGATCAGGGGCGCCTGCGGGCGTTGAGCCGGGCGGCCTGGCGCGTCAGGTGGTCTCGTTCGGCGAGGTTGGGCGCCCTCCGGGCCGCTTCGGCGTACAGCCGTGCCGCCGTCGCCAGGTCACCGTCGCGCTCGTGGAGGTACGCCGCCACCGCCGCGTGGCGGGGCAGCGAGTCGTCCAGCGCCACGAGCGCCGCCAGGCCGGCGCGCGGCCCGTCGGCCTCGCCGACGGCCACCGCGCGGTTGAGCCGGACGACCGGACTGTCGGTCAGGCGCACGAGTTCGTCGTACCACTCGACGATTTGCACCCAGTCGGTCTCCCCGGCGGTGGGCGCGTCGGCGTGCAGCGCCGCGACGGCTGCCTGGGCCTGGAACTCGCCCAGCCGGTCGCGGGCGAGGGCGGCCTGCAGGATCTCGACGCCCTCGGCGATCGAGGTGGTGTCCCACCGGCCGCGGTCCTGCTCGGCGAGCGGCACCAGGCTGCCGTCGGGCGCGGTCCGGGCGGCGCGCCGGGCGTGGTGCAACAGCATGAGGGCGAGCAGCCCCGCCACCTCGGGGTGGTCGATCGCGGCCGCGAGCTGCCGGGTGAGCCGGATGGCCTCGGCGGCGAGGTCGACATCGCCGGAGTAGCCCTCGTTGAAGACCAGGTACAGGACGCGCAGGACGGTCGCGACGTCGCCGGGCTGATTGAACCGCACGCCGGAGACGGTGCGCTTGGCCCGGCTGATGCGTTGCGCCATGGTCGCCTCGGGCACCAGGTACGCCTGGGCGATCTGGCGGGTGGTCAGCCCGCCGACGGCACGCAGCGTGAGCGCGACCGCCGACGCCGGCGTCAGCGACGGGTGGGCGCACAGGAAGTAGAGCTGGAGCGTGTCGTCCACCGTGGGCGTGGGCCCGGGCGCGGGCTCCTCGTCGACGAGGTCCTCGCGCCGGCGGCGGGCGGCGTCCGCCCGGGTCGCGTCGAGGAACCGCCGCCAGGCCACCGTGACCAGCCAGGCCTTCGGGTCGCGCGGCGGGTCGGCCGGCCAGGTGCGGACCGCCTCGACCAGCGCATCCTGTACGGCGTCCTCGGCCGCCGCGAAGTCGGCTCCGCGGCGGACGAGGATCCCGAGCACGCCGGGGGTGAGGCTCCGGAGCAGGGCCTCCTGCATCAGGTCACTCCGTGATGGTGGGCGGCGCGGTCAGGAACGGGCGCAGCTCGAGCCACTCGTGGATCGGCTTCCCGCCCGCCCCGGGGGCGGCCGACAGCTCCCCGGCCAGTTCGACGGCGCGCTCGTAGCTGTCGACGTCGATCACCATCCAGCCAGCGATCAGGTCCTTGGTCTCGGCGAACGGGCCGTCGGTGACCGGCGGGCGCCCCTCACCGTCGTACCGGACGAACGTCCCCTCGGGGGCGAGCGCCTGACCGTCGACGAACTCGCCGGTTCCCTCGAGCCGGGTCGCGAAGTCCTGCATGTACTGCATGTGCGCCGAGATCTCCTCCGGCGTCCACTGGTCCATGGGTACGTCGTTGACCCCGGCCGGTGCGCCCCGGTAGTGCTTAAGCAGCAGGTACTTGGCCATCGTGTTTCCCCTCTCGGTGCGGGTGCGAACCCATTCTGATCGCGTCCACCACGGGGACGGAGCCGGTCCCGGGTTCTCGACATCGCCGTCCGGACATTTCCGGGTCGATCTCGTACCCGGGTCCGGAGCGCTCGCGAGATCCGGTGTGCGTCGGCTCCTGCCCCGCGCGCTCCGGTGCCGGCCCGTTGCCCGCGGGCGACCCGGATCCACACCGCGGGCGGGCGGGCGACCGGCGGGCAGGGCTCGGCTTCCCGGGTCGGGAGGAGTCTTGCGCGGGCGCCCCGCGGAAACTATGTTATCGATAACATCGACGTTGCCCCATGGCTTGTCTGGACGGTCGCGCGGCCGTTCCGACCGCCGCGCCCGTGGCACGCACCACCCGTCCCGCACCTCTTCCCCCACGTCACGCCCGCCCCGGCGACCGCGTGCCGCCGGGCCCTTCGGCCGGCCGGACCACCCGCCGACGGCTGGCCCGCCCTGACTCGGCCGGCCCACGACCAGCACCCGAAAGAACCGGGACGTAAGGGCTTCCGCGGCGCCGGCCCACCAACCGCCGCTCCCCCGCCACCATCGAGAAAGGTCACCCCCATGGCCCTGACCCGACGAGGCTTCACCCTCGGTGCGGTCGCCACCGGCGCGGCCACCGTCGCCGGCCTGACGATCGCCCCCCGCACGCCGGGCCTGGCCGACTCCTCGTGGACGTCGTTGCGCTCCCACAACTTCCCGGACCGCTACCTCCGGCACTCCGGCTACCTGCTGCGCATCGACCCGCTGACCGCCTCCTCCAGCCTCACCGACCGGCAGGACGCCACCTTCCGGCTCACGTCCTAGCACCCCGACCACCCCACCCGGAGGCCCCGATGCCCACTCCCTTCCTCAACCGTCGACTCCTGCTCAGGTCCGCCGGCGTGGTCGCCGTCGCCACCACCGGCGGGCCCGTCCTCGGCGCCGTCGCCGGCGGCGGCGCGGCGAGCGCCGCCCTACCCCCGGCCCGGTCCGACATCGGCGTCTCCGCCTACGCCTTCGAGCCCGGCCAGGTCCGGCTGTCGGCGAGCCGCTGGCAGGAGAACCAGAGCCGCACGCTGACCTACCTGCGGTTCGTCGACGTCGACCGGCTGCTCTACAACTTCCGCGCCAACCATCGCCTCTCCACTGCCGGCGCCGCGCCGACCGGCGGCTGGGACGCCCCGACGTTTCCGTTCCGCACCCACATGCAGGGGCACTTCCTGACCGCCTGGGCCCACGCCTGGGCGGTGCTCGGGGACGCCACCTGCCGGGACAAGGCCAACCGCATGGTGGCGGAGCTGGCCAAGTGCCAGGCCAACAACGCCGCCGCCGGATTCAACGCCGGATACCTGTCCGGCTTCCCGGAGTCCGACTTCACCGCGCTGGAGGCGCGCACGCTGAGCAACGGCAACGTCCCGTACTACTGCGTCCACAAGACACTCGCCGGGCTGCTCGACGTCTGGCGCCTCATCGGCAACACCCAGGCCCGCGACGTGCTGCTGGCACTTGCCGGCTGGGTCGACTGGCGCACCGCCCGGCTCACCACCGCCCAGACGCAGGCCATGCTGGGCACCGAGTTCGGCGGCATGAACGCGGTCCTGACCGACCTGTACCAGCAGACCGGCACCGCCCGGTGGCTCACCACCGCCCAGCGGTTCGACCACGACGCCGTGTTCAACCCCCTCGCCGCCAACTCCGACCAGCTCAACGGGCTGCACGCCAACACGCAGGTGCCGAAGTGGATCGGCGCGGCCCGGGAGTTCAAGGCCACCGGCACCACCCGGTACCGGGACATCGCCAGCAACGCGTGGAACATCACCGTCGACGCGCACAGCTACGTGATCGGCGGCAACAGCCAGGCCGAGCACTTCCGCTCCCCCGACGCCATCGCCGGGTACCTGCGCACCGACACCTGCGAGGCCTGCAACACCTACAACATGCTGAAGCTGACCCGGGAGCTGTGGCTGCTGGACCCGAACCGGGCCGCCTACTTCGACTTCTACGAGCGGGCGCTGCTCAACCACATGATCGGCCAGCAGAACCCGGCCGACGACCACGGCCACGTCACCTACTTCACGCCGCTGAACCCGGGCGGCCGGCGGGGGGTCGGTCCGGCGTGGGGCGGGGGCACCTGGAGCACCGACTACGACTCGTTCTGGTGCTGCCAGGGCACCGGTCTGGAAACCAACACCACGCTGGCGGACTCCATCTACTTCCACGACGGCACCACGTTGACGGTGAACCTGTTCATGCCATCGGTACTCACCTGGACCCAGCGCGGGATCACGGTCACCCAGAGCACCTCGTACCCGGTCAGCGACACCACCACCCTGACCGTGACCGGCCCGGCCGGCGGAGCGTGGACGATGCGGATCCGGATCCCCGGATGGACCAGCGGCGCCAGCGTCAGCGTCAACGGCACGCCGCAGACCATCGCCGCGACCCCCGGCAGTTACGCCAGTCTCACCCGCTCCTGGGCCTCCGGCGACGTGGTCACGGTCCGGCTGCCGATGCGGGTCGTCATGTCCGCCGCCAACGACAACGCCGCGGTGCAGGCCGTCACGTACGGCCCGGTGGTGCTGTCCGGCAACTACGGCAACACCGCCCTGAGCGGGCTGCCCGCGCTGAACACCGGTTCCATCACGCGGACCAGCACCAGCGCCCTCGCGTTCACCGCCGTCGCCAACGGCGCCACGGTCGCCCTCGGGCCGTTCCACGACGCGCACGGGCACAACTACACCGTCTACTGGAGCGTCGCCGGCAACAACGGCGGCGCCGCGAGCTTCCGCCTGGTCAACGCGGCCAGCGGCCTGGTGCTCGGCATCCGGGACATGTCCACCGCCGACGGCGGCCTCGCCCTCCAGTGGGGCGACACCGGCACCGCCGACCACGACTGGCAGCTCCTGCCCGGCGGGTCGACGGTCCGGCTGCGCAACGTCCACAGCGGCAAGGTGCTCGGCGTGGAGAACATGTCCACCGCCGACAACGCGCGCGTCCTCCAGTGGGCCGACAACGGCACCGCCGACCACGACTGGACGCCCGTCGACGTGGGCGACGGCACGCACAAGCTGCGCAACGCGCACACCGGCAAGCTGCTCGCCATCTCCGGCGCCGCCACCGTCCAGGGCGCCCAGGCGGTGCAGGACCAGGACAACGGCAGCCTGGACAACCAGTGGCGGTTCGTGCCCAACGGCGCCCGCCGGATCCAGAACCTCGCCAGCGGGCTCGTGCTCGGGGTGCGGGACATGTCCACCGCCGACGGCGGCCTCGTCCTCCAGTGGGGCGACACCGGCACCGCCGACCACCTGTGGACCGCGATCGTGGACACCGGCGGCTATCTGCGGCTGCGCAACTCGCACAGCGGCAAGGTGCTCGGGGTCGAGGGCGGCGCCAGCGCCGCCGGCGCCCGGATCGTGCAGTGGGCCGACAACGGCGCGAACGACCACCGGTGGCGGTTGCGGTACGGCGGCAACGGCTACTTCCGCGTCCAGTGCGCCAACGGCGGCCGGGTCCTCGGGGTGAGCGGCGGCTCCGGCAGCCAGGGCGCGCAGATCGTCCTCGGCACCGACAGCGGGGCCGCCGACCAGCGTTGGCGGTTCGTCTGAGCCGCGTCGCGAGCCCCTCCACCCGGCCCTAACGGCGCGGCGGCGCTCCGACGCTGCGACGGGAGACCAGGGAGGGCGCGACCGTCTGTCGCAGCGGGCCGACGACCTGCGACGACTCGATCTGGGCGAGCAGCAGGTCCAGGCTCGCCCGGGCGACCGCGGCGAAGTCGGGCCGCACGGTGGTCAGCGGCGGGATGAAGTACGCCGCCTCGGGCACGTCGTCGAAGCCGACCACGCTGATGTCGTCCGGCACCCGCCGGCCGTGCTCGTGCAACGCCCGCAGCACGCCCAGCGCCAGGTGGTCGTTGGCGGTGAACACCGCGGTGACCTCCGGTATCCGGGCGAGCATCTGCCCGCACCGGTAGCCGGCCGCCGCGGACCAGTCCGCCGGGATCAACGGCGGCGCCTCGACGCCCGCCGACCGCAGGGCCTCCCGCCACCCCTCGATCCGGCCGGCGCTGTCGAACCAGTCCGGCGGCCCGGAGACGTGCCAGACCGTCCGGTGCCCGGCGTCGAGGAGGTGCTGCGTGGCGGCGCGGGCACCGGCGACCTGGTCGACCGTGACCAGGGGCACCGGGCGGCGCGGGTCGCCGTCGACGGTGACCAGCGGCACGTCCTTCGGGAGCCGTTCGAGCGCTTCGCCGGCCGACTCGACCGGCGCGATCACCACGATGCCGGCGACCCGGTGCGCGAGGTGCCGCTCCACCGCCGCCGAGATCGACTGGTCGTCGAGGTCGCTGACGCTGCCGACGCTGACCGCGAAGCCCGCCTCGGCGGCCGCCTGTTCCAGCGCGGTCAGCAGCGACGCCGGGCCGAAGAGGGTGGTGTTCTGCGCGACCACGCCGATCACCTGGGACCGGCCGGTGACCAGCGCCCGCGCGGCCCGGTTGGGCCGGTAGCCGAGTTCGGCGATGGCCGCCTGGACGCGCAGCCGGGTCTGCTCGCGCACGTTGGGGTGCCCGTTGAGGACCCGGGACACCGTCTGGTGCGAGACGCCGGCGAGGCGAGCCACGTCCGTCATCGCGGGACTGCGCACGGCCACCTCACTTCCCCCGCCTGCCCGTCGACGACCGCACACGTCGACGTCGACGGGAGCGGCCATCGTGTTGCTGCCTCCGCCACGGCGACGTGTGCCGGGTGACCGGTGGAAACGCCGACAGTCTACGCCAGTTGTCCTGTCGGCCAGGGTGCGGCTGAGCCGGCGCACCGGACGGGACTACCAGCGGCGCGCGCCCCGGGGCGGGGACGGTTTCCGATGGTTCCCCGCACCCCGCCCCGGAGCATTCGCCGTACGATCCTCAGGCTCTCGTACGCCGGGGAACGGTGGCCGGTGTCATGGTGTGGTCAGGGTGAACCGGCGCACCGTCACCTGACCGCCCAACGACTGGGTGGCGTAGTTGAAGATGCCGAACCGGTATCCCATGAAGAACTGCCAGGCGTTGTTGAGGGTCAGGGTGTTGCCCAGCGGGACGAACGTGACCCCGTCGGTGCTGTACGAGAACCTCGCCTGGCGACCCGAGCCGGGCCGGATGTCGGCGTTGGCGCGCAACCAGATCCGCCCGCCGGCCACCGGTGCGCTGGCGATCTCGGTGCCGGTGCCGGTGGTGTTCCAGTTGTCGGTACCCATGGTCAGGCCGTTGGTCATGACCACCCGCGTGGCCCCGTTGTCGCGCTTGACGCCGATCCACGCCGAGGTGTCGCGCAGCATCGCCAGCCCGGTCCGGTCGCCGTCGCGCATCGTGGAGTAGTCCAGTTCGATGGTGCCCGTCGAGGTCGGACCCTGGATCCGGTGGGTCACCGTGTTGCGCGCCCGGTAGAGGTCGTTGGTCACCGTCGCGGTCTGCAGGCGCAGCCCGTTGTTCACCGACCACCGGCTGTTGTCCGGGTTGTGGTTCCACTCGTACTGGACGCCGAGGGTGGTGCCGGGGAAGGTGTCGGTCCCGGTGAGCGGCTTGACCGGACGCGACGGCAGCGGGTTGGGGTAGTTGACGCCCCAGGAGCCGTTGACCGTCTGCACCTGGGGCCAACCGTCGCTGGTCCAGGTGATGGGGGCCAGCGTCGGCATCCGGCCACCGGGGTACGCGTCGGTGAACGCCATGTAGTACCAGCCGCCGTTCTGGGTCTGCACCAGTCCGCCCTGGTGCGGCACCCCACCGCCGGAGATCGGGCCCGGCATGTTGAGCAGCACCTGTCGCTGCTCGTACGGGCCGAACGGGCCGTTTGTCGACTTCAGCACGTACTGGCCGTTGGCCGGGCGGGTGAGCCAGATGTAGTAGGCACCGTTGCGCTTGTAGAAGCGCGCTCCCTCCAGCGTGCCGATGCTCGACGGTGTCTGGTACACCTGCTGGGCCCGCACCTGGGTGCGTCCGTCCGGCGACAACTGGGCCACGCTGATCGTGCCGTTGCCGTACGCGACGTACATGGTGTCGTTGTCGTCGACCAGCATCCCGGCGTCGTAGTAGCAGTTGGGGATGGTGGTGTGGCGGCTCCACGTGCCGTCGACGGCGGACGCGGTGTAGATGTGCGTCTGGGCGAAGTCGATGCAGCCGGCCCAGTAGAAGGTGCGGTTGCTCGGCCGGTAGTTCAGCGTGGAGGCCCAGATGCCGTCGACGTACCCGTGGCCGCCGTTGGCCAGGTCGTACTTCGTGCCGAAGTCCAGCCGGGGCACCGAGTGCCCGGCGAACTCCCAGTTCACCAGGTCCCACGACCGCAGCACGGGGGCACCGGGCGAGTAGTGCATGGTGGAGGCCGACATGTAGTAGACGTCGCCGACCCGGATGATGTCGACGTCGGCGAAGTCCTGCCAGACGACCGGGTTGGTGAAGGTGCCGCCGGGGTTGCCGCTGTCGCCGACGCGGACCAACTGCCACTGCTGATGGCTGCCGTTGAAGTCGTCGTACTGCACGATGTTGCCGCCGTCAGCGGTGGAGGCGTTCTGCACCTCGACCACCTTGTTCGAGTTCCGGTTGATCAACCGCACGTACCCGTCGGCTGAGTCCGCCAGCCGGAACTGCTGGTTCGTCCCGTTGCCGTCGCTCCACTGCACGATGCTGGCGCCGTTGGCCGTGGAGAAGTTGTAGACGTCGAGCACCTTGCCCGAGTGGCGGGACTTCAACCGGTAGTACCCGCCGCCGGAGTCGACGAACTGCCACTGCTGCCCGTTGCCGTTGTTGCGCGACCACTGCGTGATCCGCGCCCCGTCGTTCGTGGCCCCGTTGTACAGGTCCAGCACCTTGCCGCTGTTGCGGTTCACCAACACGTACCACGCGCTGGTGTCCACCGTCGCCGCCGAAGCCGGCCCCGGAGACACCGCGACGAGCCCGCTCGCCGCGAGCACCGCGACCACCGCGGCCGAGACCCTCGACAACCAACCACGCCGTCGGGGCACAGCCCGCGAGGGCCCACCAATGGCAACCATGATCCTCCTTCGAGATCGTTGACAGGATCGTCATCCGTCGGAGAGCGCGACCCGGGCACCTGCGGCCACCGCGGCGGGCATCCATCCTGGATGTGATCGCTCACAGACACGCACTGCCGTCATGACGCGCAGCCTCGCACGATCCCGGCAAGGAGTTCTTCGGCCGGCGTGCCCTTGGAGGCCGATCGCCCCATCCATCGACTGTGAGCGATAACATGACGTTCGTCAAGACGTCACGCATGAGGCGGGACAGCGACCGGAACGCCGACGGGGCCCTCCCGGCACGGGAGGGCCCCCGGGACCACCGACGGAATCGACCGGCGGGCCAGGGTCGGGGGCGCGCCGGTGGCTGTCCTCCTGCGCGGGTCAGAACCCCCGGGCGAGGCGGTAGTAGGCCTGGTTCCACCGGATCTCGTTGGCGAAGCGGCGTGGCTCGGTGTGCTCGTCGATGACGACCAGCTCGGTGCGTACCATCTCGGCCAGGTCGTGCAGCTCCTCCACGCCCACCGCCTGGGACAGCACGGTGTGGTGCGGGGCGCCGGCGGTGATCCAGGCCTCCGCCGAGCCGGCCAGGTGCGGGCGGGGCCGCCACACGGCCCGGGCGACCGGCAGCCGGCGCAGCGGGTGCGGCGGCGCCACCACGTCGACCTCGTTGGCCACCAGGCGGAAGCGCTCCCCCATGTCCGCGAGGCCGAGCACCACCGCCGGGCCGGGCGCGGCGTCGAACACCAGCCTGACGGGGTCCTCGCGGCCGCCGATGCTCAACGGGTGGACCTCGACCTTCGGGGTGTCACCGGCGATCGTCGGGCAGACCTCGAGCATGTGGGCACCGAGCACCAGCTCGTCGCCCGGCGTGAGGTCGTAGGTGTAGTCCTCCATGAAGGACGTCCCACCCTCGACGCCGACCGCCATCGACTTGAGCGTGTGCACCAGCACCGAGGTCTTCCAGTCGCCCTCGCCGCCGAAGCCGTAGCCGTCGGCCATGAGTCGCTGCACGGCGATGCCGGGCAGTTGGCGCAGACCGCCGAGGTCCTCGAAGTTGGTGGTGAAGGCCCGGAAGCCGCCCTCGTCGAGGAACGCGCGCAGGCCCAGTTCGAGGCGCGCGGCGTAGCGCAGCGAGTCGTGGCGCGCCCCGCCCGGCCGCAGCTGCGGGTCGACCCGGAAGGTGTCGTCGTACTCCTTGACCAGGTCGTCGATCTGCGCGTCGGCCACCTGGTCGACGACCGCGACGAGGTCGTTGACGCCGTAGGTGTTGACCGAGACGCCGAAGCGCAGCTCCGCCTCGACCTTGTCGCCCTCGGTCACGGCGACGTCGCGCATGTTGTCGCCGAAGCGCGCCAGCCGCAGCGACCGCATCGCCGAGTAACCGAGCGCGGCCCGGGCCCAGGCGCCGATCCGGGCGGTCACCCGGGCGTCGCTGACGTGCCCGGCGACGGTCTTGCGGGCGACGCCGAGCCGGGTCTGGATGAAGCCGAACTCGCGGTCGCCGTGCGCGGCCTGGTTCAGGTTCATGAAGTCCATGTCGATCTCGTCCCAGGGCAGCAGGACGTTGGCCTGGGTGTGCAGGTGCAGCAGCGGCGTCCGCAGCGCGTCCAGGCCGGCGATCCACATCTTGGCCGGCGAGAAGGTGTGCATCCAGGCGATCACCCCGACCACACCCTGCGCGGCGGCGTCCCGACATGCCTTGAGGATGTCGGCGCTGGAGGTCAGGACCGGCTTCCAGACCACCCGGACCGGGATCCCCGGCGAGTCGTCGAGCTGCGCGGCGATCTGCCGGGACTGCTCGGCGACCTGCCGGAGGGTGTCCTCGCCGTACAGGCCCTGGCTTCCGGTGAGGAACCAGACCTCGGGTTGGGGGTGCGTTGCCATGCAGTTGCCTTCCGCGAGATGGGCGGTCACTTGAAGCGGATGCCGATGAGGCGCTGGAGGAGGATGAAGGCGAAGAGCAGGCCACCGATCACGATCCTCGTCCACCAGGAGTTGAGGCTCCCGTCGAAGGTGATCAGGGTCTGGATCACGCCCAGCACCAGCACGCCCAGCACGGTGCCGAAGACGTAGCCGGACCCGCCGGTGAGCACGGTGCCGCCGATGACGACGGCCGCGATCACGTCCAGCTCCATGCCGATGGCGATCAGCGGCGCGCCGGAGAGCGTGTAGAACGACAGCAGGATGCCGCCGATGGCCGAGCACAACCCGCTGACCGTGTAGACGGCGATCCGGGTACGCCCCACCGGCAGGCCCATCAGCAGCGCCGACTGGGGGTTGCCGCCGATCGCGTACACGGTGCGGCCGAAACGGGTGTACGCCAGCACGTACGCGGCGACCAGCACCACCACGAACGCGATCAGCACGATGATCGACACGAAGTTGCCGCGCGGGTCGCCGATGCGCTCCTGGGAGACGGCCGTCCAGAAGCCGTCGGTGATGGGGATGGACGCGTCGCTGATGAACGTGCACATGCCCCGGGCGAAGAACATGCCGGCGAGGGTGACGATGAACGGCTGGATCTCGAAGAAGTGGATCGCACAGCCCATCAGGAACCCGAGCGTCGGGCCGATCAGCAGCGCGACGACCAGCACCAGGGCTGCGGGCAACCCGTCCTGGAGCAGCGACGCCGACACCATGGCGGTCATCGCGACGACGGAGCCGACCGACAGGTCGATGCCGCCGGTGAGGATCACGAAGGTCATGCCGACCGCGACGACCAGCAGGAAGCCGTTGTCGATGAAGACGTTGAAGACGACCTGGACGTTGGAGAACGCCCGGTACTGGGACACGCCGACGCCGTACATGACCAGCAGCAGGGCGAGGGTGGCCAGGACCGGGACGTGCCGCCGGGGCACCCCGGGTCGCCAGGCGCGGCCGGTGGTCAGTGACGTGCTGCTCATGCCGGCACCTGCTCCTTCTCCCGCCGCAGCGCCGTGGGCCCGGGGGTGGTTCCGCTGCGGCGGCGGCTGAACCTGGCGCGGAACGCCGGCGCCTGGATGAGGCAGACGGCGATGACGACGACCGCCTTGAACAGCAGGGCCGTCTGCGGCGAGATGTTCATGGCGTACACCGAGGTGGTGAGGGTCTGGATGATCAGTGCGCCGAGGATGGTGCCGCCGAGGGAGAACCGGCCACCGGCGAGTGCGGTGCCGCCGATGACCACCGCGAGGATCGCGTCGAGTTCCACCCAGAGGCCGGCGGCGTTGCCGTCGGCGCTGGACACGTTCGCCGTCATCATGAACCCGGCGATCGCGGCGCAGGCGGCGCTGACCACGTACACGAGGAAGACGACGCGGCTGGACCGGATGCCGGCCAGCCGGCTCGCCTCGGCGTTGCCGCCGACCGACTCGACGATCAGGCCGAGCGCGGTACGCCGGGTGAACGCGGCGATGAGCAGGGCCGCCGCGAGGGCGATGAAGACGGCCAGCGGCAGGGTCAGGAAGTGCCCGAGCCCGATCGCCCGGTACGGCCCGGAGTTGATCGTGATGATCTGGCCCTCGGTGACCAGTTGCGCGAGCCCCCGGCCGGCCACCATGAGGATCAGCGTGGCGATGATGGGCTGGATGCCGATGACGGCGACCAGCACCCCGTTCCAGGCGCCGAGCGCGAGCGCGGCGCCGAAGGCCAGCGCGAGCGCCGTGAGCACGGTCGCCGGGCTGTTCTGGTCGGGCGCCCCGCTGATGTGGAGGCAGGCGATGGCGCCGCTGATGGCACAGAGCGATCCGACGGAGAGGTCGATGCCGCCGGTGGCGATGACGAGGGTCATGCCCAGCGCCACCAGCATCAGCGGTGCGCTCAGCCGGAGGATGTCGACCGGGGTGCCGTAGAGGTGCCCGTTCTTGACCTCGATGGAGAGGAAGCCGGGCCGGTAGATCGTGTTGGCCAGAATCATGACCACCAGCACGAGCGCCGGCCAGAACAGGCGGTGGCCGGTCAGCGGGCGGAGGCGGTCGGCGACGGCGTTCACCGGACCACCTCCGCGCCGGTGGTGCCGCTGGCGATGGTCCGCATGACGCGGTCGGCGTCGAGGGTGTCGTCGTTGTCGAGTTGGGCGACCATCGTCCGGTCACGCATCACGGCGACGCGGTGGCTCAGCCGCAGCACCTCCTCCAGCTCGGCGGAGATGAACAGCACCGCCATGCCGTCGTCGGAGAGTTGGACCACCAGCTTCTGGATCTCGGCCTTCGCGCCGACGTCGATCCCCCGGGTGGGCTCGTCGAGGATCAGCAGGCGCGGCTCGGTGATGAGCCAGCGGGCCAGGAGCACCTTCTGCTGGTTGCCGCCGGAGAGGTTGCGCACCGGCAGATCCGGGTTCGCCGGCCGGATGCTGAGCGCCTTGATGTACTTCTCGACCAGCTCGTCCTGCCGGCGGCGGGGGATCGGCCGCAGCCAACCGCGTGCCGCCTGCATCGCGAGGATCATGTTCTCCCGCACCGACAGCTCGGGGACGACGCCCTCCGCGCGGCGGTTCTCGGAGCAGAACCCGACGCCGCGGTCGATGGCCTGGACCGGGTTACGCACCTGCGTCCCGCCGCCGTCGACGACGACCGTGCCGTGATCGGCGCGGTCGGCGCCGAACAGCAGCCGCGCCACCTCGGTGCGGCCGGAGCCGAGCAGGCCGGCGAGCCCGACCACCTCGCCGGCGTGGATCCGCAGGCTGAAGGGGGCGACCGCGCCCTTGCGGCCCAGCTCCGACGCGTCCACCAGCGGGGCCTCGTCGGACCGCACGGCGGCGGTCCGCTTCTGCTGCTCGTCGAGGCGCTCCAGGACGTCGAGCTCCTTGCCGATCATCTTCTCGACGAGGCTGAGCTGGGGCAGCTCCTCCGTCCGGTACTCCCCCACCAGGGTGCCGTTGCGCAGCACCGTGATGCGGTCGGCGATGCCGTAGACCTGATCGAGGAAGTGCGTCACGAACAGGATGCCGATGCCCTCGTCGCGCAGCTGCCGCATGATCCGGAACAGCTGCGCGACCTCACCGGCGTCCAGGCTGGAGGTCGGCTCGTCGAGGATCAGCACCCGGGCCCGTACGTCGATCGCCCGGGCGATGGCGACCATCTGCTGCACCGCCAGGGAGTACGTGCCGAGCTGCGCGGAGACGTCGATGTCGAGGTCCAGCCGGGCCAGGAGTGCCCGCGCCCGCCGGCGCATCTCGCCCCAGCGGATCGCGCCGAGACGACGGGGCTCCCGGCCGATGAAGATGTTCTCCGCCACGGACAGGTTGGTGCAGAGGTTGACCTCCTGGTAGACGGTGCTCACCCCGGAGGCAGACGCCTGCATCGGGCCGCTGAAGGCGACCTGCTCGCCGTCGAGGACGACGGTGCCCTCGTCGAGGGCGTGGACGCCGGTCAACACCTTGATCAGGGTCGACTTGCCGGCTCCGTTCTCGCCCATCAGGGCGTGGACCTCGCCCGGGAACAGGCGGAAGTCGACGTCGTGGAGCGCGCGTACCCCGGGGAAGGTCTTGCTGATCCCGGTCATGGTCAGGACCGGACGGCTATCCGTCATCCCATCGGACCTCTTCTGCATGGTGTCGGTAGGACAGGCGCGAGCGACGGACCGGGGTCGCCGTCCGCGGACGGCGACCCCGGCGTCGGTCAGTACTTGCGGTTGGGCAGTGCCTCCTTGGCCTGCTCCTGGGTGAAGGTGGTCTCCTCGGTCTCGATCCGGGCCGGGACCTCCTCGCCGGCGTGGACCTTTTTCGCCAGGTCCATCAGCTGCGGGCCGAGCAGCGGGCTGCACTCGGCGATGAAGTTGAACTTGCCGTCCGCGAGGGCCTGCATGCCGTCCTTCACCGCGTCGATGGTGATGATGGTGATGTCCTTGCCGGGCACCTTGCCGGCCGCGGTGATCGCCTCCAGCGCGCCCAGACCCATGTCGTCGTTGTGCGCGAAGAGCACGTCGATCTTCGGGTTGGCCTTGAGGAACTGCTCCATGACCTGCTTGCCGTCGGCCCGCTTGAAGTCGCCCGACTGGGAGGCGACGACCTTCAGGTTCGGGTTGGCGGCGATCGCCTTGGCGAAGCCCTCCTTGCGGTCGTTGGCCGGCGCCGAGCCGGTGGTGCCCTGCAACTCGACGACGTTCACCGGCCCGCTGGCGCTCTTGGTCTGCTCCACCAGCCACTCGCCGGCCAGCCGGCCCTCCTTGACGAAGTCCGAGCCGAGGAAGGTCTTGTAGAGCGACTTGTCGGCCGAGTCGACGGAGCGGTCGGTCAGGATCACCGGGATGCCGGCGTCCTTGGCCTCCTTGAGCACGGTGTCCCAGCCGGACTCCACCACCGGCGAGAAGGCGATGACGTCGACCTTCTGCTGGATGAAGTTCCGGATCGCCTTGATCTGGTTCTCCTGCTTCTGCTGCGCGTCGTCGAACTTCAGCTCGATCCCCGCCGCGGCGGCGGCCTCCTTGATCGAGGTGGTGTTCGCCGTCCGCCAGCCGCTCTCCGCGCCGACCTGCGAGAAGCCCAGCGTGATCTTGCCGTCGTCGGCGGAGCCGCCGCCGGTGTCGCTGTTGCCGCAGGCCGCCACGCTGCCCGTGAGCAGCACGGTGGCGACGACTGCGAGCAGGGTGCGTGCCGTTCTCCTGGTTCTCATCGGTTCTCCTCGGTGGGGTGGTCCGGACACGTGGCGCGCGCGTGTCCCGGTGTGGTGGTGAGGTTGGTACGGGAAGGGCCGTTCCCGGTCAGCCGGATGCCGGGCGTTGGCCGTAGACGTTCTGGTACCGGTCGTGCAGTGAGCTGATGTCGGCCTGCGTCATCGGCAGCGGCTGCCCGAGCGCCCGTGCCAGGTGCGCGGTGCGGGCGACGTCCTCGCACATCACCGCGGCCTTGACCGCCGCGCGGGCGTCCCTGCCGATGGTGAAGACCCCGTGGTTGCGCATGAGCACCGCGGGCGAGCGGTGCCCGGACAGGGTGCTGACGATCCCCTTGCCGATGTCGTCACCACCGATCAGCGCGAACGGCCCCACCGGGATCTCCCCGCCGAACTCGTCGGCCTGGGCGGTCAACCAGCACGGGATGGACTCGCCCCGCGCCGCCCAGGCGGTGGCGTAGCTGCTGTGCGTGTGCACGACGCCACCGACCTCCGGCATGGCCCGGTAGACGTAGGCGTGCGCGGCGGTGTCGCTGGACGGCGTGCCGCCCCCGTCGACCACCGTCCCGTTCAGGTCGCACACGACCATGGTGTCCGCCGTCAGGGCGTCGTAGTCGACACCGCTGGGCTTGATCACCATGAGGTCCTGGCCCGGTACCCGCGCCGAGACGTTGCCGGAAGTCCAGGCCACCAGCGCGTACCGGGTCAACTCGCCGTGCAGGCGGGCCACCGTCTCCCGCAGGACGCTCACCTGCTGCGCCACGTCGGTGCTCATCCGATCGCCTCCAGTACCGTGTCGGTCCGCGCCGCGGCCACTTCCAGGGCCGCGTTCCTGATCGCCCGCAGGCGGAGCATGACGTCGTTGCCGCCGCGGCCGAAGTGGTCGTGCAGCGCGCGGTACTCGGCGTAGAGGGCGTCGTACGCCCGCGCGTTGTCCGGGTCCGGCCGGTACACGCCCTCGTCCACCCGCCCCATCGCCGCCGAGGCCCGGTGGACGTCCGGGTAAGCCCCGGCGGCGACGGCCGCGTGGATCGCCGAGCCGAGCGCCGGTCCCTGGGCGGAGCCGATGATGCCCAGCGGGCGGTTGGTGACGTCGGCGTAGATCTGCATGAGCAGCCGGTTCGAGGCGAGACCACCGGCGACGACCAGGTCGGTGACCGGCATCCCGGCCTCGACGAAGGCCTCGATGATCATCCGGGTGCCGAACGCCGTGGACTCCAGCAGCGCCCGGTAGACGTCCTGCGGCCGGGTGGCCAGGGTCAGCCCGACGACCAGGCCGCTGAGGTCGTGGTTGACCAGCGGTGAGCGGTTGCCGTTCCACCAGTCCAGCGCGATGAGGCCGTGGGCCCCGACCGGTTGGCCGGCGGCCAGTTCGGTCAACCGCTCGTGCGACGCGACTCCGGCCGGCGCGGCGTGCCTGACGAACCACCCGAAGATGTCACCGACCCCGCTCTGCCCGGCCTCGTAGCCCCACGCGCCCGCGCTGATGCCGCCGTCGACGACACCGCACATGCCGGGCACCTCGGCGGGGTGGGTGCCGTTGAGGACGTGGCAGGTGGAGGTGCCCATGATGGCCACCAGTCGACCGGGGCCCAGCGCCTGGGCGGCGGCGGCGGTGACGTGGGCGTCGACGTTGCCGACCGCGACCGCGATGCCCGCCGGGAGCCCGGTCCAGGCGGCGGCGCGGGCGCTGAGGGCGCCGGCCCGCTCGCCCAGGGGCAGGAGCCGACCGTCCAACTTGGTGACGAAGTCGACGAAGCCCGGGTTGAGGGCGCTCAGGTAGTCGGTCGACGGGTACCGGCCGTCCTGCCGGATGCCCTTGTATCCGGCGGTGCAGACGTTGCGGGTCTCCTCGCCGCACAACTGCCACACGATCCAGTCGGCGGCTTCGACGAAGCGCTCGGCGCGGCGGTAGACCTCCGGATCCTCCTCGAGGATCTGGAGGCCCTTGGCGAACTGCCACTCGGCGGAGATCTTGCCGCCGTAGCGGCCGATCCACGGCTCGTGCCGCTCGTGGGCCAACGCGTTGATGCGGTCGGCGTGCGACTGGGCGGCGTGGTGCTTCCACAGCTTCACCCAGGCGTGCGGCCGGTGGCGCAGCTCCGGGACCTCGCACAGCGGGGTGCCGTCGGCGAGCGTCGGCAGGACGGTGCAGGCGGTGAAGTCGGTGCCGATGCCGATGACCTGCGACGGGTCCACACCGGCGTCGGCCAGGGCGGCGGGGACGGCGTGCCGTAGGACGTCGCGGTAGTCCTCCGGGTCCTGCAGGGCCCAGTCGGGGGGCAGTGCCGGGCCGCCGTCGGGGAGCACGGTCTCGATCACGCCGCGGCGGTACTCGTGCACCGCGGTCCCGACCTCGGCACCATCGCGAACCCGGACCACCAGGGCCCGCCCGGAGAGGGTGCCGTAGTCGACTCCGACCACGTACCGCTCGTCCGCACCGTCCACACTGCTCATGTCCACCTCCGATCAATGACCGGCATAGTGTTAACGCTCACATACAGTGCCGTCAAGACGTTGGCCGACAACAGCTCAGTAACGGAAGGATGGGCGGAGCGTGTGGCCCGGACCAGAGGTGTCACACCCGGTCACGATCCCCGCGCTCCCGGCTGCCCGGACGGGGTGCCGGCGCTCGCTCGGCGGGTGCCCGGGGACCGTAACGCCCGTCGCCACGACCCCGGCGACGGACAGACGATTGTTAGCGAGAACATCGAGCCCTCATCCACGCTCCCACGGTCGCACGACACCAGGCGAGCACGGTCGGCTCCTCCGGGGACGCCGACTTCGGTGCGCGCACTGAGCTGCGAGACTCCCCGACCGAAGCCGACCCGGGCCGCCACCGACCGTCGTGCGGGTGACTCGGCATCGCCACGAGTCATTTACATCAATGGATGTCAGCGATAACATCCGTCTCATCGTGGCGTGTCCCCGTGCGGCCACCGGGCCGGAGCCGACCGGGAACGCGACGACGGACGGCGAGCGACGTGATTCCGGCACGAGGCCGGCCGAGGGCCGGCCGAGCCCGCCCCGAGGTATGCCATCGATGCCCGCGGGCAGGGCCGGGCGACCAATCGCACGGCCACGCCCGTGGCGCCCTCGTTCGCCGTATCCCGGCGCCGGCGCCCGACCCGACGCCACTCACCGCTCCGACCGAGGAGGAACACGTGCGCACACCGAGACAATGGCTGGCCGCCGCCCTGGGCATCCTGGCGGTGGCCCTCGCGGCGACCGTCGCGGACGGGGCCGTCGCGCCCCGTCCGGCACAGGCGCTGGACAACGGCGTCGCCCGGACGCCGCCGATGGGTTGGAACACCTGGAACACGTTCGGCTGCAACATCAACGAGACGCTCATCCGCCAGACGGCCGACGCGATCGTCGCCAACGGGCTGCGCGACCTCGGGTACCGGTACGTCGTCGTCGACGACTGCTGGTTCAACCCGGACCGGGACGCACAGGGCAACCTCCAGGCGCATCCGCAGCGCTTCCCGAGCGGGATGAAGGCGCTGGGCGACTACCTGCACTCGCGCGGCCTGCTGTTCGGCCTCTACCAGGCGCCGCTGGACCAGACCTGTGCGCAGTACTTCGACGCCTTCCCCGGCTCCACCGGCAGTCTCGGGCACGAGTACCAGGACGCCCGGCAGTTCGCCGCCTGGGGCGTGGACTACCTCAAGTACGACTGGTGCTCCCCCACCGGGACCATCAACGACCAGGTCGCCAGGTTCGGCATCATGCGGGACGCGCTGGCCGCCGCCGGCCGGCCGATCGTCTACAGCATCAACCCGAACAGCATCCACGAGAAGACCGGGCCGCAGCGCAACTGGAGCGACGTGGCGAACCTCTGGCGGACCACCGAGGACATCACCAACGCGTGGGACACCGGCCAGACCAACGGCTACCCGATGGGCATCCGGAACATCGTCGACGTCAACGTGCCCCTGGCCGGGTACGCCGCACCGGGCGGGTTCACCGACCCGGACATGCTGGAGGTCGGCAACGGCGGGATGAACGACACCGAGATGCGCAGCCACTTCGCGCTCTGGTCGATCATGGCGGCGCCGCTCATGATGGGCAACGACCTGCGCTCGGCCAGCGCGGCGACGCTGAGCATCCTGCGCAACCAGAACCTGGTCGCGATCAACCAGGACCCGCTCGGGCTCCAGGCGGTCCAGGTGTCGAACGACGGCACCCGGCGCGTGCTGGCGAAGCGGCTGGCCAACGGTGACGTCGCGGTCGCGCTGTTCAACCAGGGCAGCTCCACCACGACGGTCTCCACGACGGCGGCGGCGATCGGCAAGAGCGGCACCTCGTTCACCCTGCGCGACGCGTGGACCAACGGCACCTCCACCAGCACCGGAACGATCTCCGCGAGCGTCCCGGCGCACGGCACGGTGGTGTACCGGGTCAGCGGCGGCGGCACCACCAACCCGCCGCCCCCCACCACGTTCCGGCTACGCAGCGAATCGGCCGGGCGATGCCTCGACGTCGACAATTCCAACACCGCCAACGGCACCGGGACGCTGATCTGGGACTGCCACGCCAATCCCAACCAGCAGATCACCCAGAGCGGCCAGACGCTGCGGATTCTCGGCAAGTGCCTGGACGTCCCGACGACTGCCGCCAACGGCACCCGGGTGCAGCTCTGGGACTGTAACGGCGGCACGAACCAGCAGTGGACGTTCAACGGCAACGGCACGGTGAGCAACGTCCGTTTCCCGTCCCTGTGCCTGGACGTCGACAACGGTGGCACCGCCAACGGGACCAGGGTCATCCTCTGGTCCTGCCATGGCAACACCAACCAGCGGTGGAGCCGGGCGTGACCGACGGCCACCGACCGTAGTCCGGCCGGCCGGGTGGACGCGCCTGCTCCCACCCGGCCGGCCGCCCCGGGGGGCCGTACCGTTCAGCGGCTGCCCGCGGCGCGGCGCTTGTTGTAGACGTCGAACGCCACGGCGACGAGGAGCACCAGGCCCTTCACCACCGACTGGATCGACTGGTCGACGCCCATGAGCTGCATGCCGTTGCTCATCACCGCCATGATCAGGCCACCGACCATGGCGCCGACGACGGTGCCGACCCCGCCGGTGACCGCCGCGCCGCCGATGAAGGCCGCGGCGATCGCGTCCAACTCGAACATGTTGCCGGCGGCGGGCTGGGCGCCGTTGGACCGCGACGAGTAGATGACCCCCGCGACGGCGGACAGGAAGCCCATGTTGACGAAGATCCAGAAGTTGACGGTCCTCACCTTGACACCGGACAGCATGGCCGCCGGGAGGTTGCCGCCGATCGCGTAGACCTGGCGACCGAAGACCGAACGCCGGGTGAGCAGGCCGTAGACGAGCACCAGCACGGCCAGGACGATCAGCACGATCGGCAGACCCCGCGCGTGGGCCAGTTGCCAGGCGAAGTACATGACCACCGCGCCGACCAGCGCCACCCGCGCGACGAACAGGGGGAACGACTCCACGGGCTGCGCGTAGCGGATGCGGCCCAGCCGGGTCCGGAAGACGCTCACCGCGTAACCGGCCACCGCGAACACACCGATGAGGAGCGTGAACGCGTCGAATCCCTGCCCGCCGAGGAGCCCGTTGAGGAATCCGGCCGCGACCTGCTGGTACTCGGCCGGGAACGGCGACAGTGAGACGTTGTCCAGCACCCGGAGGGTGAGCCCGCGGAACAGGAGCATGCCGGCCAGGGTGACGATGAAGGCGGGGATACCGGCGTACGCGACCCAGAGGCCGTGCCACGCGCCCACCGCGAGGCCCACCGCGAGCGCGACAAGGATACCGACCCACCAGGGCAGACCCTCACGGATGACGAGTACGGCCGAGACCGCGCCGGTGAGCGCGACCACGGATCCCACGGAGAGGTCGATGTGCCCGCCGATGATCACGATGACCATGCCGATCGCGAGCACCAGGATGTACGAGTACTGCAGGACGATGTTGGTGATGTTGCCCGGGCTGAGGGAGACGCCGTCGGTGAGGACCGCGAACAACGCCACGATCATGACCAGGGCGATGTAGATGCCGCTCTGCCGCAGGTTGCCGAGGATCAGCGTGCGGGGACTGCTGGTGCCGGCGTGCAGGGCCGCGGCGGGGGCCACGTCGGACGCGCCACTCTTCGGGGAGGTGGGGGGCTTCGTGCTGGTCATCCGACGAGATCCTTGTCCTTCGTCATGAGTTCCATGAGGTTCTCCTGGGTGGCCTCACCCGCCGGCAGTTCGCCGGTGATCCGGCCGGCCGCGAGGGTGTAGACGCGGTCGCACATGCCGAGCAGTTCGGGCAGCTCGGAGGAGATGATGACGACGGCCTTCCCGTCGGCCACCAGGCGGTTCATGATCGTGTAGATCTCGAACTTCGCGCCGACGTCGATCCCCCGGGTCGGCTCGTCCAGGATCAGCACGTCCGGATCCGTGAAGAGCCACTTCGACAGGACGACCTTCTGCTGGTTGCCGCCGGAGAGCTTGCCGACCACCGACATGACGCTCGGGGTCTTGATGTTCATCTCGCGCCGGCCCTGCTCGGCGACCTTGATCTCCTCGTTGCCGTTCACCCAGCCGAGGCGGGCGAGCCGGCCCAGCGCGGCGGCCGAGATGTTGCCCCGGACGTCGTCGATCAGGTTGAGGCCGTAGCGCTTGCGGTCCTCGGTCGCGTACGCGATGCCGTTCTCGATGGCCTCCGCCACGGTCCGGGCCCGCACCTCGCGCCCGCGCACGAACAGCCGGCCGGTGACGTCCCGGCCGTACGAGCGGCCGAAGACGCTCATCGCCAGCTCCGTACGCCCGGCGCCCATCAGCCCGGCGATGCCGACGACCTCGCCGGCACGGACGGTGAGACAGGCCCGGTCGACGACCAGCCGGTCCTGGGTCGGGTGCCGGACGGTCCAGTCCTCGATCCGGAGCACCTCCTCCCCCGGCGTCGACTCACGCTCCGGGTAGAAGGCGGCGAGGTCCCGGCCGACCATGCCGCGGATGATCCGCTCCTGGGTGGCCGCGCTGTCCGCCATGTCGAGGGTCTCGACCGTCCGGCCATCGCGGATGACGGTGGTCGAGTCGGCGATCGACGTGATCTCGCCGAGCTTGTGCGAGATCATGATGCAGGTGATGCCCTGGCCGCGCAGCCGGCGCATCAGGTCCAGCAGGTGCGCCGAGTCGACGTCGTTGAGCGCGGCGGTCGGCTCGTCCAGGATCAACAGACGTACCTTCTTCGACAACGCCTTGGCGATCTCCACCAGTTGCTGCTTGCCGACGCCGAGCTGGGCGACCGGGGTGACCGGGTTCTCGGGCAGCCCCACCGACCTCAGCAGGCGGGCGGCCTCGGCATTGGTGCGGTTCCAGTCGATCAGCCCACTTCGCCCGCGCCGCTCGTTGCCGAGAAAGATGTTCTCGGCGATCGACAGGTACGGCACCAGCGCCAACTCCTGGTGGATGATGACGATGCCGCGGGACTCGCTGTCCCGGATGCCCCGGAAGTGGACCGGCTCGCCGTCGAAGACGATCTCGCCGTCATAGCTGCCGGTCGGGTACACCCCCGACAGCACCTTCATCAGGGTGGACTTGCCCGCGCCGTTCTCGCCGCAGATCGCGTGGATCTCCCCACGTCGCACGGCGAGCGAGACGTCCTGGAGTGCCGCCACTCCGGGAAAGGTCTTCGTGATGTCACGCATTTCGAGGATGTTCTCGCCCATGGGAACCGTCCTGCTCGTGGCCGTCAGGTGCAGTGCCGATGGGCCCGGCGGTGGTCGTCCACCACCGGGCCCGCGGCGGGTCAGCCCTTCGCCTGCCCGGCGGCGACCTCCTCGGCCGTCCAGTAGCCGGAGTCGACGAGCACCGGCTTGATGTCGTCCTTGTACACGGTCTGCACCGGCAGCAGGAACGACGGGACGACCTTGACCCCGTTGTCGTACGTCTTGGTGTCGTTGGCCTGCGGCTCCTTGTCCTGCAGGAACGCCTCGCCCGCCACCACGGCCTGCTCGGCCAGCAGCCGGGTGTCCTTGAACACCGTGGAACCCTGTACGCCGTCGTCGATGAGCTTGACCGACGCGATCTCGGCATCCTGGCCGGTCACCACCGGCATCTTCTTGGCCGCCGCGCCGTAGCCGGCGTTCTGCAGCGCGGTGATGATGCCACGCGACAACCCGTCGTACGGCGACAGCACGCCGTCGACCTTGCTGCCGTCGTTGTAGCTGGAGGTGAGCAGGTCCTCCATCCGCTTCTGCGCGGTCTCCTGCTGCCAGCGCAGGATGGCCGCCTGCTCGATCTTCGTCTGCCCGGACTTCACCTTCAGGGTGCCGGCGTCGACGAACGGCTTGAGGGTGTCCATCGCGCCGCTGAAGAAGAAGTGGGCGTTGTTGTCGTCCAGGGAGCCGGCGAACAGCTCCACGTTGAACGGCCCGGTCGCGTTGCCCTTCGCGCCGTCCTTGCTCTGCAGACCGAGGCCGACGAGCAGTGCGTTGGCCTGGGCCACGCCGACCTTGTAGTTGTCGAAGCTGACGTAGAAGTTGACGTTCGGGCTGTCCCGGATCAGCCGGTCGTATGCGATGACCGGGATCTTCGCGTCCGCCGCCGCCTGGAGTTGGCCGCTCAGCGCGGTGCCGTCGATCGCCGCGATGATCAGGACATCGGCGCCCTGGGTGATCATCTGGTCGACCTGCTGGGACTGGGTCGGGATGTCGTCGCCGGCGTACTGGAGGTCGACCTTGTACCCCTTCGCCGCCAGCTTCTCCTTGACCGAGTTGCCGTCGGCGATCCACCTCTCCGACGTCTGCGTCGGCATCGAGACGCCGATCGTCAGGTCAGCGGGCCGGTCCCCACTGGTGTCACCACCGCCACCGGCTCCCTCGCCGCTGCAAGCCGCCAGGCTGAAGGCGAGCGCCGATCCCGCGAGAGCTGCCAGAAGTCGTCTGCGCACAGCTTTCTCTCCCTTCCGTACGCCGCGAAAGCGCTGGCGCACTCACGGCGAGTGTTAGCGCTCACAAGATCGACGTCAACCTATGCGGGGAAATACGTACGTCTCGGTCTCGTAACAGAGATGAGATCGCTACCCAGCGTCACCAACGTTTCGCGCCCGGGACACGACTGGCCGGGCTCGCGTCGATCCAGGGCCGGGGGGCCGGTCCGATCCTCCTCGGGATCGGACCGGCCCCCGTCGCTCCCTACTGGAACTGCGTGAAGAACCGCCAGGTCTCCCCCGGCACCCAGGTCCGGGTGCCGCTGTCGCCCGGCGCCCCGTCCTGGGGCGCCGCGATGTGTCCCTCGTCGAACGCGATCCACTCCACGGGGTAGCGCGGCGGCGCAGCCCGAGTACGCGGTCCGGACGTGGGTCAGGCTGCCCGTCGCGGGCTCGCGCGGGCTCTGCGCGGCGCAGGCGTTGTTCTGCACGAACCGGTCGCGCGGCGACCGGCCGCTCGCGATGGGGAGCACCCCGTCCCGGGTGCCGTGCACCCCGAGGTACGCGACGCGGCCGGTGCCGCCGTTGCACCCACTGAGCTGCGCACCGGACAGGACCGCGACCGCGCGGAACACGGTCGGCCGCGCGCAGGCCACGGCGTAGCTCATCGCCCCGCCGAAGCTGAAGCCGGTCGCGAAGCGCTGCCGCGTGTTCACGCAGAGGCCTACATGATCTCGTTCTCCGGCAGCCCGACCCGGATCCCGCTCACCACCGCCGGGTTCGGCACCCGAACCGGCAACCCGAGCCGCCCGACCCTCTACGAGGAAGGCCCCTGGGTCTTCAAGCGCAACGGGCTCTACTACAACGTGTTCGCGGCGGAGTGCTGCGCCGAGTTCATCGGCTACTCGACGGCGCCCGGTCCGACCGGACCCTGGACGTACCGGGGCACGGTCATGCCCCGGCAGGGTGCCAGCTTCACCAACCATCCCGGCATCGTCGACTTCAACGGCGGGTCGTACTTCTTCTATCCCAACGGGGCGCTGCCCGGCGGGGGCGGATTCACCCGGTCCGTGGCGGTGGAGAAGTTCGCCTACACCTCCAACGGCACCATTCCCACGATGAACATGACCACCGCCGGCGCCCCGCAGGTCGGCACGCTGAACCCGTACACCCGGCAGGAGGCCGAGACGATCGCCTGGGGTTCCGGCATCGAGACCGAGCCGTCCAGCGAGGGCGGCATGAACGTCTGCTACCTCGCCAACGGTGACTACATCAAGGTCAGGGGCGTCGCCTTGGGCACCGGCGCGACCTCCTTCAGCGCCAGGGTGGCGTCCGGGACGGTCGGCGGCCGGATCGAGGTACGGCTGGACAGCGCCACCGGTCCGCTCGCCGGCACCTGCGCCGTCGGCGGCACCGGCGGCTGGCAGACGTGGACCACCTCCACCTGCGCGGTCAGCGGGGCCACCGGGACGCGTGAGCTGTATCTGCGGTTCGCCGGGGGCACCGGAAACCTGTTCAACGTCAACTGGTGGCAGTTCGGCGGCGGGACGGCCACCCCGTCGTACCGCGTCACCAACCGCAACAGTGGCCAGGTCGTCGACGTCCAACAGCCGAACCTCGACGACCTCGCCGTGATCGGCCAGTGGACGGGCAACGGACAGGGCTGGCAACAGTGGCGGTTCCTCGACGCCGGCGGGGGCAACGTGTGCCTGCAGAGCGTCCACAGCGGCAAGTGCCTGAACGTGGTCGGCGGCTCCACCGCTCCCGGTGCCGCGTTGGAACAGCGGACGTGCGGCTCCGCCCCCAGCATGCAGTGGTCCCGCGCCTGAGCCGACCTCGGGAGAGGGCCGGCCCGGCGCCCGGCGTCCCGAAATCCTCGGGCGCCGGTCGCGTACCGGCGGGAGCCCTCCCACCGACCGGACGGAGCCCGCAGGGATCAGGGCCTGGATGCGAGGTGGGCTAGTCTTCCTGGCCGCCGCGATCGCCGTTGAGGTCCCAGTCCGGCGAGAGCGACAGATACCAGGTCGCGCAGGTTGATCGGGTTGTGGCGCCGTACACCCTCTGCGGGACCGGGGCGGGCTCGGCCTTGCGCCGAACCCGCCCCAGTCCCGACCGCTCCTGATCTCAGGCCCCGTTCGGCATGCGCCGTCGCCCGCGCACGTCAGGAACGCGCGAGCCGGACCTGCGGCATGCCGTCAGCGTTGCAGGGTCAGCAGACCCGGCCGGTACGGCAGGAGGCCGTAGTCGCCGCCGGAACTGGGGGAACGGCCCTGGTAGAGCAGCCGCAGGTTGCAGGGATCGACGGTCATGGTCTGATCGGCGTTGGCGCGGATCAACTCGCCGTGGCTGATGTCGTTGGTCCAGGTGGCGCCGCTGTTGGCCTTGCCGGCGAACGGGTTGCCCTCGGTGGCGGCCTGCGGCGTCCACGTACCGCCCAGGCTGGTGGCGGTGAACGAGCGGAAGTAGCGGCCCTGCGCGCCGATCGCCTCGACGAGCATGAGGTACCGGTTCTGGCCCTGGAGCTTGTAGACCTGGACCGCCTCGAACAGGTTGTTCGTCGTGTCGCTCATGATGGTCGTGTAGGTCGAGCCGAAGCTGCCCGGGAAGTTCCCGATGGGCATGCTGGCCCGGTAGATCTTCCCGTTGTCCCCGGCGAAGAACAGGTACATGTTGGTGTCGTCACCGATGATCGCCTGATCGATCGGTCCGGTGCCGGAGCCGGAGATGCTGCCGGTGAAGAGCGTCTGCGGCGACGACCAGCTGTTCACGTTGGTGGGGTCGCTCGACGTCCGGTAGGAGAAGGCGGGTCCGCCCCACTGGTAGGCGAGCACCCAGATGTTCCTGGGGGCGAAGTAGAACAGTGAGGGCGCGACGGCGGAGAAGGGCATCTGGTTCTGGCTGGCCGAGGCCATGTCGGACCAGTTCGTGAAGAGGCCGAAGTTCATCGAGCCCCACGTCGTTCCCGTGTCGTGCGTGGTCGCGTAGACGAGCTGCCGGCCGTTGTAGGGGGCATGGGTGAAGTCCTTCAGCGACACCCACCCCGCCCTCGGTTGCGCCAGCGCGCCCGTCGACGACCAGCGGTACGTCGACGGCAGCGCACACGTGCCGGGCGGCGGCGTGGTGGGGTTGCCCCCGCCGTCGACGCGGACGAGCTGCCACTGCTGGTTGTTGCCGTTCCAGTCGTCGTACTGCACGACGTTCCCGCCGTCGGCGGTCGAGGCGCCCTGCACCTCCACCGCCTTGTTGCTGTTCCGGTTGATCAGGCGGACGTAGCCACCGGCGGAGTCGGCCAACCGGAACTGCTGGTTGGACCCGTTGCCGTCGGCCCACTGCACGATGCTGGCACCGTTGGCGGTCGAGAAGTTGTAGACGTCGAGCACCTTGCCGGACAGCCGCGACTTCAACCGGTAGTAGCCACCACCGGAGTCCACGAACTGCCACTGCTGCTGGTTGCCGTCGTTGCGCGCCCACTGCACGATCCGCGCGCCGTCGTTCGTGGCCAGGTTGTACACGTCCAGGGCCTTGCCGCTGTTGCGGTTGACCAACACGTACCACGCGCTCGTGTCGACCGTCGCCGCGGCGGCGGGCGCCGACGACACCACCGCCGCGGCGACGCCACCGACCAGCAGGACCACCCCAGCGGCGACGACCCGCGGCAACCACCCGCGCCGCCGCGACGTCGGCGGCGCGAGAGATGGAGACCTTTCGAAGACAGACATGATTCTCCTCGGCTGAGAGATGCCAGCGGGATGCCCGGAGATGGGCGCACCGCGACGCGTAGCCGGGCACGAGCCGCAAGAGATTAGCGCTAACACGACCTGCTTGCGCCCAGGCGCACGCCTGATTCAAGGTCGACAAGCAAGCTCGCCCGGAAAGCCACGCGACGTCGGCCTCAGCCATCGACTGTGAGCGATAACATGCCGTTCGTCAAGACGTGACGTTCCGAGCCACCAGCAGGCACCGGGCCACCTGGCGGCCGACCCTCGGGTCGCTCCGCTCGACGCGCCAGACCTTCTGGCCACGCTCCACCAGGTGATCGCCTGACACAGAGCCTGCGCCCGACACGCCCGCGCCCGACACGCCCACCTGCTGTCCGGGGGCCTTTCCGCCTACGCGGGGACCGTCCCCGCAGCATCGGCGGCGTCGTGGGCGGCCATGTCCTCCTGCCTGCGGGGCTCCTCGCGCAGGATCGCGCAGTGCAGCCAGGCGTCCGGGATGGCGAACCCGTCCACGAGCGTCCGCATGTGCGGGCGCAGCTCCTTGAGCAGGCCGTTCACCACGCCGGTGATCGCCTTCGCGCGGGCCGGCGTGAGGCGGCCGTGCTCCAGGAACCATCCCTTGTGGGCCTCGATGACGCTGAGCGCGTACAGGTCGCAGACCCGGGAGAGCAGCGCCTGGACCTCTGGGTCCGTCGCGTCCTCGATGCCGGCGACGAACGCCTCCAGGGTGACCCGGTCGACGTGCGCGGCGGCGACGGCGAGGACATGGTCCTGGACGTCGTTGAAGATGTCGAAGGGGCGGTCCTTCTTCGTCGCCGCGCCGTTGCGCAGGCGGCGGACCACGCCGTCGAGGAGGTGCCTCTCGCGGTCCTCGAAGACCTTGAGCTGCCAGCCGCGATCGGTGACGGCGACCTCCTCGTCGCGGCCGGGCACGGCGCTGATCAGCCGCTCGATGACCGACCGCGCGGCCGTGCGCTCCAGCACCATCTCGCGGACCTGTTCGGCGACGAAGGAGGCGCGCCCCCAGCCGTCCAAGGAGCCGAACTCGTCCCGGTAACCGGTGAGCAGCCCCTTGGCCACCAGCTGAAGCAGCACCGTGTTGTCGCCCTCGAAGGTGGTGAAGACGTCGGTGTCGGCCTTGAGGCTGGGCAGCCGGTTCTCGGCCAGGTAGCCGGCGCCGCCGCACGCCTCGCGGCACATCTGGATGGTGCGGGTGGCGTGCCAGGTCTGCGCGGCCTTGAGACCGGCCGCCCGGGACTCCAGCTCCCGCTGCCGGTGCGCGTCGACCGGCCCGTCGCCGCCCTGCACCTCGTTCAGCGCGGCGACCAGCTCGGCCTGGGCGAAGTGCAGCGCGTACGTGGTGGCCAGGGCGGGCAGCAGCTTGCGCTGGTGGGCCAGGTAGTCGTTGAGCAGCACCTCCCGGTCCGCGTCGGGCGTGTCGAACTGGCGACGGATGTCGCCGTAGCGCACCGCGATGGCCAGCGCCGACTTGGTCGCCGCCGACGCGGCGCCGCCCACACTCACCCGGCCGCGGACCAGGGTGCCGAGCATGGTGAAGAAACGCCGGGAGTCGTCCTCGATCGGGCTGGAGTACGTCCCGTCCTCGGCGACCTGACCGTAGCGGTCCAGCAGCATGTCCCGCGGCACCCGCACGTGGTCGAAGCTGAGCCGCCCGTTGTCGACACCGAGCAGGCCTGCCTTGGGCCCGGCGTCGCCGATGGTCACGCCCGGCAGCGGCTTGCCCTGCGCGTCGCGGATCGGCACCAGCCACGCGTGCACACCGTGCCGCCGTCCCTCGGTGATCAGCTGCGCGAAGACCACGGCCATCCGCCCGTCCCGGGCCGCGTTGCCGATGTAGTCCTTGCGGGCCGCCTCGTGCGGGGTGTGCAGATCGAAGGTCTGCGTCCGCGGGTCGTAGGTGCAGATGGTGCGCAGCTGCTGGACGTCCGAGCCGTGGCCGGTCTCGGTCATGGCGAAACAGCCGAGGATCTTGCCCGAGATGATGTCCCGCAGGTAGGCGTCGTGGTGCCGCCGGGTGCCGAGGGCGTCGACCGCGCCGCCGAACAGGCCCCACTGCACGCCCGCCTTGACCATCAGCGACAGGTCGACCTGCGCCAGCATCTCGCAGGCCACGATCGAACCGCCGACATCGGATCTGCCCCCGTACTCGGTGGGGAAGGCCGACGCGATACCCAGCTTGACGGGCAGCTCGGCGATCAACCGGGTGATCCGCTCACGCGCCTGGTCACCGGTCTCGCCGTACACCGGGAGGAAGCGCGCGTCGAGCTGGTCCCGGTGCGCGTTGCGGACCTCGGCCCACGGCCCGTCGAGCAGTTCCCGCAGGCGGGTGACCTTGATGCGGCCGGACGCGTGATCGGACATGGTCACCCCTCGAAATAGCGGATATATGTGCACACTACGTACCCGATCCAGGATACCGGCCACCCCCATCATCAAGATCCGGCAGGGACAGGTCGCCGCGGCCGTCCCGGGGAGCCGGGGCCGACCCGGCCGTCGCCCCCCGGCCGGCGGCACGCCGGGTACCCGACGAATCCGGTTGGCGACAGCCGAGGTCCCTTCACCCTCGCCAACGGCTCTGACACTCTGCACCCGACAGGTAACCCTTCGGAGTGGGCGGGTCGAGAGCGATGGCGAAGCGTTGGTTGGTCACGGGGTGTTCGAGCGGACTCGGTCAGGCCCTCGCGGCCCGGCTCGCCGCCGAGGGGGAGCAGGTGCTGGCGACGGCCCGGCGACCGGAGACCCTCGACGCGTTGGTGGCCCGGCATCCGGGCACCGTGGTGGCCGCCGCGCTGGACGTACGGGATCCGGCGCAGTGCGTGGCGGCGGTCGAGCGGGCGGTGGACGCCTTCGGCGGTGTCGACGTCCTGGTCAACAACGCCGCCTACGGTCAGTTCGGGACCTTCGAGGAGGTCTCCGACGCGGAACTCGCCGCACAGTTCGACACCAACGTGTTCGGGCCGTGGCGGCTCACCCGGGCCGTGCTGCCGCTGTGGCGGGCGCAGCGCCACGGGCACGCGGTCTTCGTCAGCTCGGTCGCCGGCATGGTTCCCTTCCCCGGGCTGGCCGCCTACACGGCGAGCAAGTTCGCGGTGGAGGGAGCGGCCGAGTCGCTGGCCGCCGAGGCCGGGCACCTCGGGGTGAAGGTCACCATCCTCCAGCCGGGCGGCTTCGCCACCGCGTACAGCGGCAACCTGGTGATGCCGGAGCAACGGATCCCGGAGTACACGGCGGTCAGCGACGGCCTGCTCGGCGCGCTGCGCAGCATGAACACCAAGATCGAGGTGAACTCCCCCGAGCTCTTCGCCGACGTGGTCTGGCGGCTCAGCCAGCTGGAGTCGCCGCCGCTCCGGCTGCCGGTGGGTCCGGACTCGGAGACGTTCCTGGAGGCCGCCTACGACGCCCGGCGCAGTGAGTACGACCAGGTCGTCAAGGCGGGTCACCACACCCGCGCGTGACCCTCGCCCGGGGCAGCGTCCTCGGCGACTCGAAGCGGATCACCGGCTCGGCCGGCACCGGCGACCGGCGGACGCGGCCGACAGCGAACGACAGCTCCCCCTCGCTGCGCCGCGGCGGGACACGACGCACCGGGCCGGCACCACGGCGCCGGCCCGGCAGCACGCGACGTTCGCCCGCCCGCCGGTTGCGGGCGCCACCGGCCGCCCGCCGTTCCGGCGCTACCGGTCGCCCTCCGGGCTCGACAGGCACGGCTGGGCGTGCGCCAGGTCCCCGACCACCGGCTGCGCCCTCCGGTAGGCGGCGCAGTGCACCGCGCCCAGGTCGTTCAGCTCGCGCCGCCGGGCGGCGGGCAGGGACTGGGCCCCGTCCCGACGTAGCGCGAGCTCCGTCGACGGCACGCCGGCCCGCAGCGCGCACTCGCCGTCGGCGGTGGCCACGGCAATCTCCCGGCGGCGCAGGGAGACGGAGTCGCCCTCCCGCCGGTAGGCACGCGACAGGTCCTCGGCCGCGGCCTCCGGGTCGGGGTACGGGTGGCCCGCCTCGGCCATGCACGAGAGCCACCGGGCGCGGGCCCGTGCCAGTTCCGGCGCCTTCCCGACCTGCTCCCTGAGGGCGTTGTCCAGGACCTGGGGAACGGCGTCGACGCGGGCCCACCGCCGGGCGTCGCCGTACAGGGCGGCCCGGCTCTCGGCCACGCACCCGAGCGTCGGGTAGGACAGGACGCTGCCGTTGGGCAGCTCCAGCTTCTCGTACCGCCGGGTGTCGCCGTACAGGGCGAGCTGGAACGCCGGCTGCCGGTCGTTCGGACCCGCCCTCGGGGGCCTCGACGCCTCCGCCAGCCCGAAACCCTTCGCGCGGCGCCGGGGCAGGTCGACCGCACGCTCCTCGTCGGACCCGGTGACCGGCGGCGGGGTGACCGGCCAGTAGACCTGCCCACGCGCGGCCATGCACCGCTCGACCAGCTTCTCCTCGGCCAGCTCCAGCACCCGCCTGCGGGCGGGATGCCCGCCGGAGCCGGTCAGCAGGTCCAGCGCGTCGACGCCGAGCGCGGACTCCTGGCGGGCGGTGGTGCCCGCCTGCGGGGTGCAGGCACTCCCGCAGACGAGCACCAGGAGACCGACGGCCACGGAGAGCGTCCGGGACGTCGAGCGTCGAGTCGTCAGCACCACTTGTGCGAGCTGATCTTGTCGTTGGGGCTGGTCCCGTCGCTCCACCTGTCGTACGCCAGGTTGGCGAGGTAACTGCCGCGCGGCAGCCGGTAGAAGAAGGCACCGGTGTAGTTGGTGCCGTCGTGGAAGGTGACGGCGCAGTTCTGCCCGTTGTTGAACACCGACGACACGCAGTTGCTCCAGGTGCCCGTCGGGCAGGTGCCGTGACCCCAGTTGCCGTAGTTGGCCTCGTTGTTCTGCCACTTCCCCGGGCCGTCGTTGAAGTCGGCGGCGGCCCACACGCAGAAGGAACCCGACGGGCAGCCGGCGTACCTGTCCCCCGCGGACGCGGGCTCCACCAGGCACACCAGCGCCAGCACGGATCCCGCCGCCGCCGCCGCCGCGCACCGCCGCAGCACGTTTTTCATGATCTTCCTCTTCTCTGCCCGGACCGGTCGACCGGATGCGGTCGACATCTGTCGCATCAGCGTCGGCGGCGGTGTGGGGTCGACGGCTTGTGAAATTCTTGTGCATCGATATATGCGACGGGTGGGCGACGATCGCGATGCCGCTTTGGGGGATTTGTGGCCGACTTTCGCGTACTGGGGCCGGTGGAGATCTGGGCGGACGACCGGCGACTGCCGGCCGGGCAGCCGAGGCAGCGCGCCGTGCTGGCGGCGTTGCTCGTGGACGCGGGACGGTCGGTGACGCCGCAGACCCTGCTGGACCGGGTGTGGGGGGACAGCCCGCCACGGGGCGCACGTCAGTCGCTGCACGCACACGTCACCCGGATCCGGCAGGCCCTGCACCTCGTGGACGTCGGCGAGCCGCCCGCGCTGGTGTGGCGGCCGGGCGGATACGTGCTCGAGGTCGCCGCCGACCGGGTGGACGTACACCGGTTCCGCCGCCTGCTCGCCCAGGCCAAGGAGCCGGAGTGCCCGGACGCCCGGCGGGCGTCGTTGCTGCGGGAGGCGCTCGCGCTGTGGCGGGGCGAACCGCTGGCGGGACTGTCGGGGTCCTGGGCCGCGCGGACCAGGGAGAGCTGGCGGCAGCACTACCCGGAAGCCGTCGTCACCTGGGCGTACGCCGAGTTGCGGGTGGCGAACCCGGAACCGGTGATCAGCCGGCTCACCGAACTGGTGGGTGAGTATCCGCTCGTGGAGTCGGTGACCGCGGCGCTGATGCGCGCCCTCTACGCGGTGGGCCGGGGAGCCGACGCCCTCGTGCAGTACGCGGTCGTCCGTCGGCGGCTCGCCGAGGAGCTCGGTGTCGATCCGGGACCCGAACTGCGGACGCTGCACCAGGCGATCCTGCGCGACGACCTGGACGCGCCGCACGACCGGAACCCGGCGACGGTGGCCGTTGCGCACCCGACGCCGGCCCAGCTACCCCCCGACACCCCGGGATTCGTGGGCCGGGCGGAGCACCTCGCCCGCCTCGACGCGCACCTGCCGGGGCAGCAGCCCGCCGCGGCGTCCACGATCGTCACCGTCTCGGGTACCGCGGGGGTCGGCAAGACCGCACTGGTCGTGCACTGGGCGCACCGCGTCGCCGGGCGGTTCCCCGACGGGAACCTGTACGTCAACCTGCGCGGCTTCGAGCCCACCGGCGAGGCGACGGCTCCCGCGGAGGCCGTCCGCGGTCTCCTCGACGCTCTGGGCGTGACCGCCGACCGGATGCCACCGCAGCCGGAGGCGCAGGCGGCGTTGTACCGCACGCTGCTGGCCGGAAGACGGATGCTCGTCCTGCTGGACAACGCCCGCAATGCCGAACAGGTCCGCCCGCTGCTGCCCGGGGCGGCCTCGTGCCTGGTGGTGGTGACCAGCCGCGACGCGCTGGTCGGCCTGGTCGCCGCCGAGGGTGCCACGCCGGTGCGGCTGGACCTGTTGGACCGTGGTGAGGCGCGGAGCCTGCTGGCCGGCCGGCTCGGACGGCACCGGCTGTCGGCCGAGCCCGGGGCCGCCGACGAGATCGTCGACCTGTGCGCCCGGCTCCCCCTGGCGCTGTCCGTCGTGGCCGCCCACGCCGTGATGCGGCCCGACGTCGCCCTGTCGGTGCTGACCGACGAGCTGCGTGAGGCGCGCGGCGGCCTCGACGCCTTCGCCGCGAACGACCCGACCACCAACCTGCGGAGCATCTTCTCCTGCTCCTACCGGGCGCTCGGCGGCGAGGCCGCGCGGACCTTCCGGCTGATCGGGTCGCACCCCGGCGCCGACATCACCGTGCCGACCGCGGCAAGCATGAGCGGCGTGCCGGTGCGGCAGGCGCGGGCCCTGCTCACCGAACTGACCGACAACCACCTGCTCACCGAGCACACCGCCGGCCGGTACGCCGCCCACGACCTGCTCCGCGCCTACGCCGCCGAGCTGGCGGACGGCCTCGACGGCCGGTCGGAGCGGGACGGCGCGACGCAGCGGGTCCTCGACCACTACCTGCACACCGCACACGCCGCCGCCCGGATGCTGGAGCCCCACCGGGAGCCGCTCACGCTCGCCGCGCCTCGTTCCGGCGTCACGCCCACGGCCTTCGCCACCGCCGCCGACGCGCTGGCGTGGTTCGTGGCCGAGCGCTCCGCCCTGGTCGCCAGCGTCCAGCTGGCCGCCGCCACCCGGCACACCGCCCACGCCTGGCGGCTGGCCTGGATCCTCAACACCTTCTTCAGCCGGCGGGGCTACTGGCACGACCAGGCGGCCGTCCAGCACACCGCGCTGAGCGCGGCGCGCGACGCCGGCGACAAGGACGGACAGGCACACCTGCACCGGGGCCTCGCCCGGGCCTACTTCCGGCTGGGTCGCCACGACGAGGCGCACACCCACCTGCGGGTGGCCCTCACCCTGTGCGAGGAACTCGGCGACCCGGTCGCGGAGGCGCGCGTCCACGGCGGCCTCGGCTTCATCCTCAACCAGCGCGGCCGGCACCACGAGTCACTACCGCACCTCCGGCGGGCGCTCGGGCTGTACGCCAGGGCCGGGCACCCGGACGGGTACGCGGAATCGCTCAACGCGCTCGGCTGGAGCCACGCGCTGCTCGGCAACCACCACCAGACCCTCGTCTACTGCCACCAGGCCCTGACGCTGATGGGCCGGCTCGGCGACTGCCACGGCCAGGCCAACGTCTGGGACAGCCTCGGCTACGCCCACCACCACCTCGGGCACCACGGCAGGGCCATCGAGTGCTACCGGCAGGCTCTCCGACTCTTCCAGCACACGGGCGAGCGGTACCTGCGGGCCGAGACCCTCGTCCGACTCGGCGACGCCCTGCTGGCCGCCAAGGAGCCGGGACGGGCCAACGCCGCCTGGGCCGACGCCCTGTGCGTCCTGTCCGACCTCGGTCACCCCGACATCGACCTCGTCCGCGCCCGACTCCGCTCGGTCCCCGGGTTCCCGCAGCCGCCGGCGCCGGCCGGCAGGCATCTGTCCGGGACGTGGCCGGACGAGGGCGCGGCGGGACGGTGATCCACCGCCGGGTGCGCCATCCCGGCAGGGTCGGGGCGACGGCCGCGCGTGCCCGGCCGGCACGACACGTGCACGCCCGGTGGCGGCTGACCATCGCGATGGACGGCGTCGGGGCGTCGCGCCGCGTTCAGAACTGCCGCACGGCCAGCAGGCCGAGGGCGGCCACGAGCACGACGCCCGCCGTGACGGTGATCGTCCGGATCCGCACCCGCAGGTCGGCGTCCCACCTGTCGCCGGTGCCGGCGGCGCGGCGGGCCAGCGGGGTCATCGCGCGTCCGACACCGAATCCGATCCCGGCGAGCATCGCGACGTGCAGGCGCTGGCCGCCGAGGAGCAGAGCGACCGCCAGCACGTACGGAGCGCTCGCCGAGACGTAGGTGCGGACTCCGGTGCCCATCTCGAAGCCGAACTGCAGCGCCCCGCGCCGCAGGCTGCGCTGGAGCACGTCCTGCGGCACCTGCCGGGCGTTCTGCGGCAGCCGGATCGGCACCAGGCCCACCTCGCGGAGCAGCCCCAGCACCGCCACCGCCACGATGCCCGCGTACCGCCACCGGACGGGCACGGGAGCGGACAGGCCGGAGAGCAGCCCCAACACCGTTCCGCTGAGCAGGCCACCGACGATCAACCCCACGACGAACAGGGTGAGGACGACGCCCTGCCGATCTCGATCCCGCCACCCGGGCGAGGCCAGCGCGTGCGCGCTGTTGTGCGTTCAAACGGAGCCGGAGAGCGTGTAACCCGCGAGCCCTCCGATCATCGCCCAGGTGAGCACGTGCCCGTACGCGGCGGCGGCGAACGCACCGACGGCGAGCAGCAGCAGGGGTACGAGAGGGTCGCCGGCCCGGCGTAGTGCCGCCCGGGCGTGCCCGGGCAGTGTCCGGGTCATACGGCGGCGCCGGTCAGCGTCCGCCAGGAGTTCACCCCGACGACCCCGTCGACCGTGAGCCCGTTCTGCCGCTGGAAGTCGCGCACCGCGCTGTCCGTGGCCGCACCGAAGGCCCCGTCGACCACCAGCGCGTAACCGCGCCTGTTCAGCTGGCGCTGCGCGGCGCTGACGGCGTGGCCGCTGTTGCCGGAGCGGACCGCGCTCACGAGCTTCGGCCAGGTGGTCGCGTCGACGACACCGGTGGCACCGAGGCCGGCCGCCGCCTGGAAGCTCTTCACCTTCGCCTCCGTGTCGCCACCGAAGATCCCGTCGATGTCGGTCGCGTGCCCGCGGGCGGTCAGCAGGTGCTGCACGGTGTAGACGTTCACCCCCGTGTTGCTCCGCTGGGTGGTGGGCCAGCTGGCCGTGCCCAGGCATCCGCACCTGGTGTTCCAGCGGCAGATCGACTTCACCCAGCCCGAGCTGGTCTTCTTGTACCCGTCGTGGCACCGGCGTTCGACCGAGCAGGCGCAGGCGCCGCACGCCCCGTTGTAGGCCCACAGCCAGCCGTCGTAGGTGCCGCCGTAGCACTGGTTCGGCCGCAGGATCCAGGTGACGCCGTCGTTCTTGTGGAATCCGGTGTACGTCCCGCTGGTGTTGCAGGAGTCGGCGAAGATCGTGCTCGGGCCGCACCCCGGTGAGCAGTTGTGGTCGCTGGCGTACGTCGGGCACCCGGCATAGATCGTGTAGCCGTCCGCGTACGCGCGGCGGGCCGCCGGGAACACGCTGAGCGCGGCCATCCCCACCGCGGTGCCCGCCCGGAGCAGGGTGCGTCGCGACAGCGCCCATCCCGCGCGCCTGCGGCCGCCCGGCTGCACCGGCACCCGCCGGACGGCGGCCCCGGTCCCCGGGTCGTCCCCGCGCAACCAGGGCACCGTGTCGATACCGGTCATGCCCGATCTCCCTGATTCGTGGCGACCACCCGTGCGGGGCCGCCGGGTGGGCTGTCGACTTCGTCGAGCAGGCGGTGCAGTGCCGCCCGGGAGCCGATCGGCTCGGCGCGGAGCACCCGCCCGGCCGCGTCGACGACGGTGGCGAACGGCGTGGCGAGGGCGTCGTACCGCTCGAACAGTTCCGCCTGCCCGCCGAGCACGGTGATCGGCAGCTCCGCCGCCCGCGCCGGGGGGTCCTCCCGGTAGAGGACCCGGAACTCCAGGCCGGGGCGGGCGTGCTCGCCCGCCTCGGCCAGCACCTCGGTGCACGTGCCGCAGTCGGGCTCCAGGAAGAGCAGCACCAGCGGAACCGTCGGGGCCGCCGGCGCCAGCCGGGCGAACCCGGGGGCCGGTGCGCCGGGCCGCAGACCGACCGACTCGGGACGGCGCTGGACCGCCCCGCTCGACAGCGCGTGCACCTGGCGTACCAGGCCCGAGACCGTGAAGGCCAGCAGGAGGATCGCGATCCAGCTCAGGATCAGTGCGCTGGTCTGGAAGCTCATCCGGCAATGCCTCCCTCTGTCGTGCCGATGGACCGGCGGGTCGTGGGCCGCCCGGCTGTCGCCGTCGCCGGCTCGTACATCGCGGCGGGCAGGTGCCACAGCAGCGTGGTGAACGTGGCGGAGGCCAGCAGCACGACGGCGAGGGCGGCGTCGGCCCGGTCCGGCGCGACGATCGCGCCGGACAGCGACAGCGCCAGCAGTGCCAGCCCGGCGAGGATCGCCGCCCGTGCCACCACCCAACCGGTCATCGGCAGTTCCACCCGGGAGCATCCGCACGACCCGGCGCGCCCGGTCGAGCGCACGTACAGGCCGTAGCCGGCGTAGAGGGCGAGTAGCGCGCCGCTGCCGACGAGGACGGCGACGAGCAGGCGCCCGCCGGCGGGGTGGAGCAGCGCCACGATCCCCGCGCCGGCGAGCAGTCCCTCGCCGGCGATGGCGACGACGGCGACCACGACCGGAGCCGGAAGCACCCGGTGCGCGGCCAGGGCCCGGGCGAGCGCCGCCGGCCGCGACAGGTGCTCGGCGGTGCTGACGAGCAGGGTGAACAGGACGGTGTACGTGGCCACGCCGGCCAGCAGCCCGGACATCCCGACCTACCGGACCGTCTGGACGCGGAGCCGGTCGACCAGGGTGGGCACCTGCTCCACGGCCGTGTCGCCGAACGGCACCAGGCTGAGCCAGGCGTCCGCCGCCGCCAGTACGAAGTAGGGCTGCCCGTCGGGCAGGACGTCCCGGAAGAGCTCGCCCGCCCGCGTCTGCAGGCCGCGCCAGGAGGGCAGCTGTCCGGCACGCTGCTTGGTGAGCGGTGCCATCTCCAGCAGGCCGAGCCCGGGGATCTCCTTGAGGACGGTGGCGGGTTCGGCGAACTCGGCCCCGGTCTTCGAGGCCGGGCGCAGGGCCAGCCCGTCGTCGTGCTCCTCGACGCGCAGGGTCCGCAACGCCCCGAGCAGATCGGTGGTCGACGCGCCGTACATCTCGGTGAAGAAGCAGTGTCGTCGTCCCCGCCAGACCGCCACGAGCCGCTCCTCGGCCAACTGGATCTGCGGGTCGTAGGACCGGATGCGCGCGGTCGCCAGGGTGCCGCCCTGGTAGGTGAGTTCCTCGTCGAACGTCTCGACGCCGAGCGTCCGGGCCACGTCGTCCGCGAGCCCGACCGCGCCGGCCGTGAACTCGTGCAGTCGGCCGCCGATCGTCACGTCGGCCACCGAGGTGAACGGTGCGCTGAGATCGAGTGAGCCGTCGAGCATGAACCGACCCTGGTCGATCGCCCGATGCGTCACCGGCGCCCCACTGGCTGCCATGCGCCCGCCCTTCGTCCGGGTCCGGAACTTACCAACGGCACGGTATACGGATCTGTAAATATATGACAAGGTCGATTGTGGTCACTGGACGGTGACAGTCCCGGCCCGACGCGCCGACGCTGCGGACGCGCGCCGCCCGGCCCGAGCGGCACGGGCCGGGGAGGACGCCGACCGGCCGGTAGGGTCGTCCGCGTGGATCTGGACGACACCGCCGCCCGGCTCGGCGTACGCGTCGAGGACATCGACCGCCTGCACCGGCTCGCCGGCGACCGACCGTCGGCTCCGCTGCCCGCCAGGGCCGACGCGCCCGCGCTCCTCGACCGGCTCGCGGTGCGGCCGGACGACGCCGCCGAGATCATGGCGGGCTGGCCCGATCCCGACTCTCCGCTGTGGACTCCGGAGCTGCGCTGGCTGCTCGACCGGTCGATCGCCCTGGTCCGCGCCGATCTCGGGGGCCACGGCTGGCTGCCGCCCGGTCCCGTGCTGCCGCGCGAGCGGGGCCCCGCCTGGCGGCATCTCTACGTGTACGCGTACCTGGCCCTGGTCGACGTCGCCAGGGGGTACCACCGCGAGCACGGCATCGCCGACGCCGTCTCGTGGACGACCCTCGCCGACCTGGGCCGCAACCTCGCGATCGACCGGCGGATGCGCCGCGAGGGCTGGCCGGTCATGCAGAGCTGGCTGACGCTGCACGCCCGCGGCGGCCTCTACGAGCTGGGCCGGCTGCAACACCAGCGCGGCGACACCACCATCGCCCTGCACATCCCCGAGGCGGGGCCGCTGACCCCGGAGTCGGTCACGGCGTCGCTCGACGAGGCCCGGGCGTTCTTCCCGCGCCACTTCCCCGACGAGCGCCACACGGCGTTCTCCTGCGGCTCGTGGCTGCTGGATCCGCAACTGCTGGAGTACCTGCCCGAGGACTCCCACATCGCCCGGTTTCAGCGGAGGTTCGCGCTGGAGCCCCACGAGGACCCGGATCCGGAGGGGCTGGACGCCGACGTCGAGGTGCTGCGGTTCGTGTTCCGCACCCTGACCACGCCACTCGACGAACTGCCGCGCCGCACCGTGCTCCAGCGCGCGGTCGTCGACCATCTCAAGGCCGGCCGCCACTGGCGGTGGCGCCGCGGCCGCTTCCCGTTCTAGCCGCGACTGTCGGCCGCTCGGCCACCCGCACAGCAGCGGGGCCGCCGGACACCGGCGGCCCCGCTGCTGCGGCGCCTGTCAGACGATCTCCACCCCGTAGACGCTCAGCGCCTCGGTGACCGGCTGGAAGTAGGTGGTACCGCCGGAGGAGCAGTTGCCGCTGCCACCCGAGGTCAGGCCCAGGGCGGTACTTCCGCTGAAGAGCGCGCCACCGCTGTCGCCCGGCTCCGCGCAGACGGTGGTCCGGATCAGCCCGCTGACGCTGCCCTCGGCGTAGTTCACCGTGGCGTTGGTCGCCTCGACCGCGCCGCCGTGCAGGCCGGTGGTGCTGCCGGAGCGCTGCACCGACTGCCCCACGAAGGCGTCGCCCGCGCCGGTGATGTCGCGGGTGGTGCCGTCGTAGAGGTAGACGCTGCCGTCGGCGGCGGCCGGGTTGGTGTGCTGCACGATGCCGTAGTCGTTACCGGGGAAGCTGCCGGTGCCGCCGGTGCCGAGCAGGTTGCCCTGCCCGGAGTCGGCGTACCAGTTGGCGGTGATGTCGGTGCAGTGCCCGGCGGTGAGGAAGTAGTGGGTGTCGCCGCTGCGGACGTTGAAGCCGAGCGAGCAGCGGCCGCCGCCCTCGGCGTAGATGGCCTCGCCACCGGCGGCCCGGGTGCTGAGCGTGCCGGCCTCCCGCTGGATGCGGACGGTACCGCCGAGCCGCTCCGCGACGGCCTCGACGCGGTCCAGCTTCGCGCCGGTCACCGTGCTGTCGACGGAGACCACGACCTGGTTGGTCGCCGGGTCGGTCCACCAGGCGGTGCCGGGCACCCGCGCGGCGCTGTCCAGCGCGGCGGTGGCCCGGGCGAGGTCCTTCGCACCTCGGGCGACGAGCTTCGGGGTCGCGCCGGCCGCGCGGACCTTGCGGGCAGCGGCGTCGTCGGTCACGGTGACGACCATGGCGCCGTCGGCCCCGGCGTACGCCCCGCCGGAGCGGTCGCCGAGTGCGGCGGCGAGCGCGGTGGCCTGGCCGGGGGAAGCGGGCGTCGCGGGTGCTGCCTGAGCGGGACTGCTGGTCAAGGTGCCGACGACCAGCGCGCCGGCCACCGACAGTGCGGTGACGCGGCGCAGCGAAGACCCGGAGTGTCGCATGTGGTACCTCCATGGAGCTGAGCACGGGCTGCCTGTCAGGTAGCCCCGGGCACCCGATCGGTTGGCGAGGCTCACCCGACCGGAGGCGTTCGATCTATTCATAGATCTCACATTGATTGCAAGAGTGACGGTTGGCCTGACTCGGCCGCTTCTCATACCTTGGGTCCGGAGAGCCCGACGAGTGGCGCCTGCGGCGTTTAGTCGCTATTCGCGGCGACTTGGCAGGTCAGCAAGCCCGGCCCGCGACCCACCTGCCGTGTCCCGCCACCCACCGCGACCGGATGGCGGGACACCGCCGCAACATCGAAAAAGCCCGGTGGCGGCCGACGGCCCGGCCGGCACCGCACGTGTCGACGCCCCCGCACCATCGACGGCCAGGCCACCGGATCCGGCGTCCTGGGCCGGGCGGGCCCGACCCCGCGCCCACCCCTCAGTTCCACCCGATCGCCACATCGTGTCGATCTGCACCTATCCCTAAACATCGATGGAGTGCTATTAATCGTTCACCAACCGGTGGACCTTGGAGGGGTACATGACCAGAACCCGAACGCTGAGCCTGCTCGCAGGCGTCCTCTCCGCGACACTCGCGGTGCTTGGGCTGGCCAGCCCGGCGCAGGCCGCCGGCCACCACTACGTGGCGCTCGGCGACTCGTACGCCTCAGGTGTCGGCGCCGGCAGCTACACCACGGAGAGCGGCGCCTGCAAGCGGAGCACCAAGGCGTTCTCCGCCCTCTGGGCGGCGGCCAACGCGCCGGCCTCCTACAAGTCGGTGGCCTGCGGGGGCGCCAAGACGACCGACGTGATCAACTCGCAGGTCGCCGCACTCAGCGCACAGACCACCCTGGTCAGCATCACCATCGGTGGCAACGACGCCGGGTTCGGCACCATCATGAGCACCTGCGCCCTCCAGGGCTCCAGCGCCTGCATCGCCGCGGTGGACGCGGCCCAGGTGCAGGCCCGGGCGAACCTCCCCGGCCTGCTCGACCGGGCCTACGCCGCGATCCGCAGCAAGGCCCCGAACGCGAAGGTCGTGGTGCTGAGCTACCCGGTCTTCTACCAGCTCGGCACGGTCTGCCTCGGCATCGGCGAGGCGGCCCGCGCGAAGGTCAACGAGGGCATCAACCTGGCCGACAGCCTGATCGCCGCCGCCGCGGCCCGCGCCGGGTTCACCTTCGCCGACGTACGCGGCATCTTCGTCGGCCACCAGATCTGCAGCGGCAACAAGTGGATCCACTCCGTCGACATCCTGAACCTGTCGAACTCGTACCACCCGATGGCGACCGGGCAGTCCCTCGGTTACCTCCCGGTGTTCACCCAGGCGGTCGGCCAGTCCGCCACCGCCAAGAAGGCCGGCGCCAAGGCGTAGCCGTGAGGTCTCCGGTTCGGGCCTGTTCCCGCCGAAGCGCCCCTTACCGGAGACCTCGCCCCATCCCGGCGTCAGGATGCCCCCGCCCAGGCCGTGGACGCGCGCCCCACGTGGAACGACACGGCGGGCCGTGGCGTCTCCCCCGCGCGCCGGGAAGCCGCCGTCAGGGCTTCGCCAACAGCTCGAACAGGCTCGAGAATCCCTGAGCGCCGAAGCCGTCAGCGATCCGGCGGTCCATCAGACCCTTGACCTCCCGCATCCGCACGGCCTCCACGCCGATGGATTTCCGGTGGCTGATCAGGTCGTCCATCAGCGCGGCCTGGACGTCGAGCGGGCCGAGATCCGGTGGGTGGTCGCCGGCCCTGGCCGCCTTGCCGATCGAGGTCAACAGCGGTGCCAGCGCGGCCACGTTGTTGGCGACACGCTCCGCGAACTCCGCCAGGTCGACTCCTTCCGCCTGCACCAGCCTGAGCGTGTGCAGGAACCCGATGAGGATCTCGTAGCCCATCGCGACCTGCGCCAAGAACTCCACGGCGGCCGAGCCGGCCTCCTCCCCGTGGTAGACGACCGAGCCCAACTCCCGCAGCGTCGGCCCGTGCGCCTCGAAGGCGGTGCGGGAACCGCTGAACGGGAACATGACGTGCGGCGTACCGACGTATGGCGGATCTCCCATGATCTTGCCGTCGAGGTACTCGGCGCCGCGCGCTCCCGCCCAGCGGTCGTTGGCCCGTGCCTGCTGAGGAGAGCCGCTCGTCAGGTTCACCAGAACCTTGCCCGCGACTGCGGCGTCCACGGCACCGAGCACCTCGTCGACCGCTGCGCCGTCGAGCAGACACACCACGACGAGCGGGCTCGCGGCCGCCGCCTCCGCGGCGGTCGGGGCGGCCGTGGCGCCGGCGTCGACCAGCGGCAGGGCCCTGCTCGCGGTCCGGTTCCAGACCGTCGTGCGGTATCCGCGGTCGAGGAACGTCCTGGCGATCGCCGATCCCATGGCACCGAGGCCGAGCACGGTGACCTGGCTGGCCCGGCTGGTCGGATCGCCTGTGGTCGTTGTCAGCATGATTTCCTCTCGTTCTTCGCCCAGATGGTCCTGGTGCGTCAGGTGGCGGAGTGCGAGCCCTCGGTCGCCGCGGGGGACGCGGCCACGCACGATGTCGTCCCGCACGCCGTACTGCTCCCGTCGGCGGGCTGCTAGCCGGGCTGGCGCTCCGCGCGGACGGCGGCGACGGCGGCTGCCGTGCGGGTGAGGCGTGCCCCCTGGAAGCGGGCCGTGTCGAGGACGGCCCGGGCGTACCCGGGATCCCGGCCGGCGCGGCTCTCCACGAGGCTGACGCCGTACGGGTTTCCGCCGGCGGCGTGCGCGGTGTCGTAGTTCAGGTAGCCCGTGGGCAGGATGACCGACCCCCAGTGGTGGAAGGTCTGGTAGAGGCTGAGCAGGGTCGCCTCCTGCCCACCGTGCTCCTCGTAGGTGGCGGTGAAGCCGGTCGCCGGCTTGTCGGCCAGTTCCTCCGCCTGCCAGGGGGCGCTCGTGGTGTCGAGGAACTGGCGCAGCTGGGAGCAGACGTTCCCGAACCGGGTCGGCGTGCCGAAGGCGTACCCGTCGGCCCACCGGAGGTCGTCCAGGGTGGCGAGCGGGACATCGGCGGTGGCGTCGAGGTGGGCCCGCCACTGCGGTCTGGCATCGACGACCTGCTCCGGTGCCAACTCGGCCACCCGACGCAGGCGGACCTCCGCGCCGGCGTCGGCGGCGCCGTCGACGAACGCCTGCGCGATCCGGTGCACGGTGCCGGTGGCGGAGTAGTAGATGACGGCGATCCTGGCATCAGTCTGCACGGTTGCCTCCTGGTTCGGCTCGGTTCCCGGTCAACCGTGCCGAGGAGGCTTACCGTCTGCTGACCGTCTCCTGACCGATGCCGCTGAGCGCCGCGTCGTCGGGGTCGAGCTGCGCGCCGCGGCTCATCTCGGCGGCGAGTTCCTCGCTGCCGAGCGCCTCCCGGAGGCGGCCGGTCACGCGCTGGACGTCGTGCCGTTCGCCGGGGGGCAGCGGCGCTCCGGCGGCCGCGCGCAGCGCGCGGGCCGCGCCGAGCAGCCGCGCGGCACGGCGCTGGTCACCGCCGAGGCTGGTGGCCCCGGCCAGCCCTTCGAGGGCCAGGGCGACCGCCCGGTGGTCTCCGGCGGCGCGCGCCGCGTCGAGCGACTCACGGTGGCGGCGCTCGGCGAGGACGGCGTCGCCGCGGTGCTCCGCAACGAACCCCAGCTCGGCCAGCGCGAGCGCGCAGCCTGGCAGGTAGCCGGCGTGCCGGTTCCAGTCGAGCAGGTCGTGCTGCTGGGCCTCGGCGGCGTCGAGGTCGCCCCGCCGTCGCGCGATCATCGCCAGGCCCGTGCCGGCGAAGGCGGCGGCGGAGCGGCTCGACTGTTCCCGCGCGACCTGTAGCGCGCGGTCATGATTGACGGCGGCCTCGTCGAGGTCGCCGCGCAACAGGGCGAGCCGACCGATGCAGGCCAGCTGCCGCGACACCGACGTCCACAGCCGCAGGTGTTCGGCGGTACGCAGCGCCTCCCGGTAGTGCGCGGCGGCGCGGTCGTAGTCGCCGTGGATCTCGGCCAGGGTCCCCAGCAGGCTCGTCGGGTGCACCTGTCCCCAGCGGTCGCCCAACTGCCCGAACAGCGACCGGCTGGTCTCGCAGTCACGCTGCGCGGCGGTCAGGTCGCTGCGGTGTACGAGCGCGAGGTCCGCCCGGGTAGCGCAGGCGGCGGCGATGCCCCACTGGTCGCCGTCGGCGCGGAACGCCGTCAGCGCCGCGTCGACCAGGTCGGCGGCCTCCCCCGGGTCTCCGGAGCCGAGCATCATGGAGGCGAACAGCCACTGCGCGAACGCCTTCTCCGGCCCGTCGGCGTCCCGGTAGCTCTCCAGGATCCGCTGCCGGGGAGCGGTCGGGTCGCCGTCGCGGGTGGCGAGGGCGGTCAGCCACATGTCCGCACGTCGCCGCAGGGCGTCCGGCGCGACGTCGTCCGCGCTGCCTCCGACGATGTCCAGCGCCGTCCGCAGGGACCGGCTCATGTCCCCGAACCGGCCCCGCAGCAGCCGGTACCAGCACAAGGAGGTGGCGAGCGCCAAGCCCACGCGGGCCTGACCGTCGGCGGCGGCGACGTCGAGTGCCGTTCGGAGGTTCGCGTTCTCGGCGTCGAGTTCGCGCAGCGCGCGACTCTGCTCGCGACCACGTAGCCGCCCGGCGGCCTGCTCGGCGAGGCGGGCGAAACACGCGGCGTGGCGGCGACGGGTGGCGGGCAGTTCGCCGGCGCTGTCGAGCTGTTCGAGACCGTACGCGGCCACCGTCTCCGGCAGCCGGTAGCGGCGCGGGCTCTCGCCGTGCCGCACCACGATCAGCGAGCGGTCGATCAGGCGTGCCAGCACGTCGAGGACCTCGTCCGACGCCACCTGCCCGCCCGGGCACACCTGCTCGGCGGCAGCCAGGGTGGCGCCGTCGGCGAAGACCGCCAGCCGGCGCAGCACCGCGCGTTCGGGAGGCGACAGCAACTCCCAGCTCCAGTCGATCATGGCGCGCAGCCCCTGTTGGCGCGCGGGCGCGGTGCGCCGGCCGGAGGACAGCAGCCGGAAGCGGTCGTCGAGCCGCGCCGCCAGCTCGCCCGGGTCGAGCACGGGCAGCCGGGACGCGGCCAGCTCCAGCGCCAGCGGTACGCCGTCGAGGCGCCGGCAGATGGTGGCGATGGTGTCCATGTTCCGCGCGTCGACGGTGAACCCCGGCTCGGTGGCACGGGCGCGGGCTGCGAAGAGCCGGACCGCCGGGGCGTCGGCGATCTGCTCCACGGTGGCGCCCGCCTCCGGCAGGGCCAGCGGCGGCACCGGCAGGACGACCTCGCCGGGGATCCCGAGCGGTTCGCGGCTCGTCGCCAGGATGCGCAGGTCGGCCGCGGCGCCGAGCAGGCTCTCGGTGAGTTCGGCGATCGGCGCCACCACGTGTTCGCAGTTGTCGAGCAGCAGCAGCATCCGCCGGTCCCGCAGCGCGGCGACCAGCCGGTCCATCGGCTCACGTGGTCGCTCACCGGGCAGGCCGGGCGGGCTGTCGTCCCGGATCTCCAGAGTCGCCGCCACCGTCTCGACCAGCTCGGTGCAGGTCGCCTGGCCGCCGCAGCGCGGCTGGCTCGCCAGCTCGACGAGCCACACCCCGGCGGTGAACGTGTCGGCCAGCACCCGGGCGGCCTCGAGCGCCAACCGGCTCTTCCCCACCCCGCCCATCCCGGTCAGGGTCACCAGCCGCCCGTTCGTGAGCCGCTCCCGTACCGCCTCGACGGCCGTCTCGCGCCCGATCAGTCCGCCGTACGGACCGGGTGACACAGGTGCCGGCAGGTTGGTCCGCGCCGGAGTCGACGGCGGTTCCGGCGGCCGCAGGGCGGGGTCCTGCCGCAGGATCGCCCGATGCAGCTCGGCCAACTCCTGGCCGGGATCGATGCCGAGTTCGTCGCGCGCCTGCCGACGGAACTGCTCGTACGCGGACAGGGCTTCACGCTGCCGTCCCGAGCCGTACAGGGCGCGCAGGTGCGCGGCCCGTAGCCGCTCACGCCACGGGTGGCGTGCGACCAGGTCGGCCAGCTCACCGGCGAGCAGATGGTGCTCACCGAGATCGAGCCGGGCCTCGGCCAGGTCCTCCAGCGCGGCCAGGCGCTGTTCGTCGAGCCGCTCGGCCGCCTGGCGCACGAACCGCTCGTCCCGGAAGTCGGCGTACGGGGAACCGCGCCACAGCGACAGGGCTTCCGTCAGCGTCGCCGCCCGCTCCGCCGGCTCCCGCTGCGCGCGCGAACGCGCCACCAGCGCGGCGAAGCGACCGGCGTCGACCGACTCCGGCGACGCCCGCAGCCGGTAACCGGCATCGCCGGACTCGACCAGGGCACGGCCACCCGTCTCACCCGTCCCCAGCGCCCGGCGCAACTGGGACACCTTGGTCTGGAGTGCCCCGAGCGCCTTGCCCGGCGCCTCGTCACCCCAGAGGTCCTCGATCAGCCGGTCGGCGGAGACCGGGCGTCCCTCGTGCACCAGCAGGTCGGCCAGGAGGGCACGAACCTTCAGGCCGGGCACGGTGAGGGGTCTGCCGTCCGACGCCCAGACCGCGATCTCGCCCAGCACCCCGAACATCACGGCTTTCACACTAGCCAGTCGACTGTCCCGCCCCGCGAACCTCCGTCGGCCGTCGGCCCGCGCACCGGGGCGCGGCGCGTACGCGTACGTCAGCCGGCCGTCAGCCGGTGGTGAGCGGCCCCGGGCAGGCTGATCCGAGCCGACACCGGAGGAATGAGATGGATCGTCTGCAAGAGCCCCGGGCCGCTCACGGTCACCGGCCGTCCGTACCAGGGCGGGTGGCCACACCCTGGCTCGCCCTGCTGGCCGGCCCGCTGTCGTACGGAATCGCCGCGCCGGCCCTGATCCTCAACGACGTGGCGCGCGCGACGGGTGCCGATGAACAGGCCGCAGCCGCCGGTGTGACGGCCTTCGGCTGGGGGATCGCGTTGGGGACGCCGCTGTTGGCGGTGCTGCTGTCCCGGCGCGGCGTACGGGCGGTCCTGACCGTCTCGGCCGCGCTGCTGGGCGCGGGGACGCTCCTGCTCGTGCTGGTGCCGAGCGTGCCGGCGTTGGTGGCCGGTGCGGCGGTGCAGGCACTGGGGTCCGCCGGCCTCTCCGTGACGGCGATGAAGCTGGCCGACTCGGCCCGGCAGATGGGGGTGGTCACCGCGTCGCTGGCGGTCGTCGGGGCCACCGGTCCGCTGACCGGCGCGTTGGTCGCCGACATCTCCTCGTGGCAGGCGGCGCTGGCGTTGCCGCTGCTGGCGTTGCTCGCCGTGCCCGCGGCTCGCCGCGGCACCACCTCGCCCGAAGCGGCGCCGGCGTCGTTCGATCCCCTCGGCATGGTTCTGTTGTCCATGCTGGTCACCGCGGCCGTCCTCGTTCCGCACCGACCGCTGGTGACCGGCCCGGCCACCGTCGCGCTGCTGCTCGCGCTGGTGACCTGGATCAGGTTCCGTCCGGACGGCTTCCTGCCCGCCGCGGTGGCACGCAACGGCCGGTTCCTCGCGGCGTGCGCGTCGGCCTTCGCGCTGGGGGTGGTGAACTTCGCCCTGCTCTACGCCGCGCCGGACCTGCTGCGGGAGCACGCGGGATGGGACGGCGCCCGCAGCGGGATCGTGCTGCTGGCGCCCTACCTGGTCGGCGGCTTCTGCTCGGGGTTCCTCGTCGCGGCGTCCGTGCGGGTGCCCCACCGCGTCGCGGCCGCCGCCTTGCTCGGCACCGGCGCCGCCACGCCGCTGCTGGCGGCGGTCACCTCCGCCGTACCGCTGCTGCTCGCGGCGATGACGCTCGGCTCGCTGGCCGCCGCGACCGGCCAGGGCGTGCTCGCCCTGCGGGCGACCGGCGTCGTGCCCGCCTCTCACAAGGCCGAAGCCCTGGGCCTGTTCAACCTCGCCTACCTGCTCAGTGTCGCGTTCGGACCGGTGATCGCCGTGACGTTCTCGCATCCGACCGGCTGAGATCAGGCGGCGTCGGGCGCGGTGCCGGCAGGCGTCGAGCCCGACGCCTGGGCCGACCGGCACGAATTCCCCCAGGAGCGGCGAACGCTTCCTGTCCGGCAGTGCCGGGCCGCCACACCGAGGTGACGGCACCCGAGTCGCTGATGGCGCCGGCCGGGGCCGGCGCCATCAGCGGAGCGCAGCTCGACAACGGTGGAAGGTGGGAGGCCCTGCTACCAGTTGCAGTTGGCGGCCGGGATCCAGCCGTCCTGCCCCGGCGCCTCGGCCCCGTGGCCGTAGTACCAGGTCTGGATATCACTGCCGCCGTACATCGAGTGAACGCGGAAGCCCCGCCCCGGGCTCAGGGTGCGCAGGACGTTGCCCCAGGGCTGGTCGCGCAGCCAGGTGGCCTGGTTGGTCACGCAGATGTCACCGGGGCTGTCGCTGGCGGCGGCCGGCGCGGCCGCCACCGCCGATCCGGCCGCGACGACGGCCATGACCGTCAGCACGCGTACAACGTTGCGCTTCATACGTTTCCTCTCGATCAGGTGCCTTGCGAGCCAGCCGATTATGCCCAACACCCCCGACATGGCAAGTCGGTCAGCCTGAGCAGCTTCAGGACACGTGACGGCCAGGCAATGATCGACAGGCGTAAGGCTCCAGGTTGGACGGCAGGTACGCGCCTGGACGAGGCGAGCGCGGATCCGGCGCGCGTCGTACGCCGTCACGGGCCTCCGGTCCCCACCACCGTCCGTGCCGGTGCGCTGCCGGTCACGGTCACTCGCCCAGGATCTCGTGTCGGTACCGCTCCACCGTTGCCGCGACCCGCTCGGGGTCGCGCGGGTCGGCCCGGATGACCACCCGCGCCACGCCCAACTCGCGCAGGGCGTCAGCCTCGGCCCGGGTGGCCGGCGCCCGCGAGGTCACCGCCACCTCGGTCGGATCCCGGCCGAGCGCCGCGCACTCGGCTCGGAGCAGGGTCAACAGCTCCGCCAGGCCGGCGGCGTCGACGCCGAGCGGATAGAAGTCGGTGCCGTAGCGGGCGGCCCTGCGGACGGCCGCCCGGCTGTGCCCGCCGATCATGATCGGCACTCCACCCGGCCGGGTGGGGCGTGGCGCGCTGTGCACCGCGTCGAAGTGCACGGTCGCGCCGTGGTGGGTGGCGGGTGCGTCGGACCAGAGCGTACGCAGCGCGTCGAGGTACTCGTCGGCGCGCCGGCCCCGGTCGGAGAAGGGCACCCCGACGGCGTCGTACTCCTCGCGCAGCCAGCCGACTCCGACTCCGGCGATCAGCCGGCCGCCGCTGAGCACGTCGAGGGTGGCCAGGCGTTTGGCCAGGGCGACGGGATGGTGCAGCGGAAGGATCAACATCGCGGTGCCGAGCACCAGCCGACTGGTGTGCGCCGCCGCGAAGGTCAACCAGTGCAGGGGGTCGGGGATGTCGTCGCCGGGCAGCAGGCTCATCCGGCCGCTCGCGTCGTAGGGATAGCTGGAGTGGTAGGCGTCGGGCATCAGCAGGTGCTCGACCGCCCACACCGACTCGCAGCCCAGGCTCTCCAGCTGTCGGACGAAGGCGGCGGTGACTCCGGGATCGGCGGCGCCCGGCCCGCCGAGCATCGGCAGTACGCCGAGTTTCCACCCCATGCACACTCCTTGCCACGCGCTCGCTTGGCCGACTGCGGCACGCCTCACCGGCTCCCCCGCCCGCTGCCGCCGGGCGGGGGCCCGGACCGGCGCAGGTCAGCTCGCCGGGCGCAGTTCCCGAGGACGCTGCACACCCATCGCGGCGCGGTACGCGTCGTCCAGGGCACGCCCGCCGCCCTCCTCGCAGGTCAACACCTCGCCCCGGACGAGGACGTAGCCCCGGGAGACCATCCGACGCAGCACGCCCAGCGCCGGCTCGGCGAGCAGCACCGCCACCCCCTCGGCGGCCAGCGCGGTCACCGTCCGACCGAGTTCCTGCACGATCAGCGGGGCCAGCCCGGTGGTCATCTCGTCCAGCAGCAGCACCCGGGGCGAGCCCATCAGCGCCCGCGCCACCACCAGCATCTGCTGCTCACCGCCCGACAGCACGCCGACCAGGCTGCGCCGGCGGGTCCGCAGGATCGGAAACCGGTCCAGCGCACCCTGCACCGCGCTCCGGGGCAGGTGCAGCAGTTCCGCCATCACCTGGAGATTGTCGACGACGTCGAGATGCGGAAACAGCTGCCGCCCCTGCGGAACGATCGCGATCCCGGCCCGCGCCCGGGCCGCCGGCCGTAGCCGGCTGACATCGTCGCCGTCCAGGAACACCCGCCCGGTGGCCGGCACCGAGCCGTAGGCGGCGAGCAGCAGGCTGCTCTTACCCGCGCCGTTCGGCCCGACCAGCGCGGTGACCGAGCCGCCCGGCACGGTCACCGCGGCGTCGACGAGGGCGCTGGCGTGCCCGTACCGGACAGTCAGCCCTTCCACCCTCAACTCATGAGCGGACATCCTCCACCCTCCCCTGGCGCGGCACGCTGTCGTCGGTCGGTGCGGTGGCGTCGGCTCCGGCGGACGCGTCGTCGGCCACCGCAGGGGTCGCTGCCTCGGCGTCCTCGTCCTCGTCGGCGTCGGTCGAGCCGAAGTAGACCTGCTGCATCTGCGGGCTCGCCAGGCACTCCGCGGGATCGCCGTCGAAGGCGACCCTGCCCCGGTCGAGCAGCAGCACCCGGTCGACCAGCCGGGCGACCAGATCCACGTTGTGGTCGACCAGGATCACCGCGTGGCCCCGCCGCTGGACCGTCCGGATCACGTCGGCGATACCGGCCACGCCCTGCGCGTCGGAGCCGGCGAAGGGCTCGTCGAGCAGCAGCACCACCGGGTTCTGGCCCAGCGCCCGACCGACCTCGACGAGTCGTTGCTCGCCGAGGGTCAGGTCGCCCGCCTCGCGGTCGAGACCCTCGATGCCCAGCTCGTGCGCCAACTGGCGGACGCCTTCGCGGTCGGCCGCCCGCTGCGGCCGCACCACGCCGGTGAACGCACCCGCGATCATCCGCCACGGCGTGTTGTGCCGTTGCGCGTGCCGGCCGAGCAGCAGGTTGTCCCGGACGCTGAGGTGCAGCGCGAGCTGCGGGTACTGGAAGGTGCGGCCGAGCCCGGCGCGGGCCCGGCGGGAGGCCGGCCCGGTGAGCCGCTGCCCACGCAGCAGCAGCTCACCGGCGGTGGCCGCCTGCGCACCGGAGATCAGGTCCACCAGCGTCGTCTTGCCGGCGCCGTTCGGGCCGACCAGCCCGAGGATCTCCCCCGCCCGCAGCTCGAACGAGACGTCCGCCAACGCGGTCACCCCGCCGTACCGCTTGGTCAGGCCGCGACCGACCAGAAGCTTCGTGTCATCCACCGGTACGCCTCCTTCGTGGCAGCGCCATCGCGCGCCGTCTCAACTTGTCGGCGTATCCGATCACGCCCTTCGGCGCGACCAGCATGATCACCAGGACCCCCAACGCGAGCAGCAGCGTGCCGCTGGCCTGGATCGCCGGGAAGTTCAGGGTCAGCTCGACGGCGAGCACCGCACCCGCGACCGCGCCCCAGGGCGTGCCCGAGCCACCGATCAACGGCATGAAGATGGCCAGGAAGACGATGTTGAGCGTGAAGGTGTCCGGTGTGATGCTGCCGGCCGAGTAGGCGAAGAGGCCACCGCCGACCGCGGCGATGGCCGCGCCGAGCGCCAACGCGACCAGGTTCATCATCGGTACGCGGACGCCGGCCGCCTCCACCGCGCGGGGGGCGTCCCGCATGGTCCGTACGATCACGCCCCACGGCGACAGCCGCAACCGGTCCAGCAGGAAGGCGACCACACACACCACGATCACCGAGCCGACCACCACCTGGTAGTGGCTCGGCATCCACCCGAACAGGCGCAGCGGACGCAGGTTGCCCAGGCCGCCGGAGCCGCCGGTGAGCCGCTCGCCGTCGATGAGGAACGCGGTGAAGGCCATCCCGAAGAGCAGGGTCACCGCGGCCAGGAAGAACCCGGACAGCCGCCGGGTGGCCAGGCCCAGCAGGACCGCGATGATCGCCGCGACGATCGGGCCGGCGATCCAGGCGAGCAGCAGCGGCAGGTCGGTGCGGGTCGAGATCAGCCCGACCGCGTACCCGCCGATGCCCGCGTAGGCGCTGTAGGCCATCGACAGCGAGCCCGCCATCAGGTACGGCACGTACATCCCGAGGGCGATCAGCGCGTAGGTGACGCTGGCGGTGACCAGCGTCTGCCGGTAACCGTCGGAGCCGACCCAGGTCAGGATCAGCACGGCGGCGGCAACCCCGAGGCCCAGCCCACCGATGCCGGGCACCTGCCGGATGTCCCACCTCGGGCGCGCGGCTGCGGCGTGGGGAGCGCTCACGTCGGTCATGCCCGCACCGTCCTGACGAAGAGGCCCTGCGGACGGAAGGCGAAGAACAGCAGCGCGATCAGGAGCATCCCGTAGACGTGCGACTGACCACCGAAGTAGTAGGGCAGGAACACCTCGACCAGGCCGAGCAGCATGCCTCCGAAGAGCGGCGCCCAGACCGAGCCGGTGCCGCCGATCACCACCGCGAGGAAACCGGACAGTGACCAGTGCAGGCCGGAGAGCGAGTGCACCCCGGCCTTCGGCGCGAAGAGCAGACCCGCCACCGCGGCGAGGAAGCCGGCGGCCAGGAAGGCGACCAGTCTGATCCGGCTGACCGGCAGACCGAGCAGCGAGGCCGCCTGTTTGCTGTCACCCACCGCGCGCAGCAGCCGGCCGGTCCGGGTGGCTCTGATCCAGACGGCGGTCACCCCGAAGGTGAGCACGGTCACCCCGATCAGCAGTAGCGAGCCGGGTTGGACGACGATGTCGCCGATCGGCAGGGGATCGAAGGTGGCCAGGTTCTGGCCCGGCAGCGTCGGGTGACCGAAGAGGTACCCCGCGATCTGTTGGATGGTGAAGAGGACAGCGGCCACGGCCACCAGGGCGGGCAGCTCGCCGCCGCCGCTGCGCCGCTGCACCGGCCGGACCACGCCCAGCTCGGTGCCGGCGGCCAGCAGCAACGTGACCGCCACCGCGATCCCGGCCGCGGGCCAGACGCCGAGGTCGTACTCGATGACCAACCAGCTCGTGCAGAGCCCGCCCATCATCGCGTAGGGGCCGATGGCGAAGTTGAAGAAACCTGCGCCGACCTGGACCAGGTAGTAGGCCAGGGCCAGCATGCCGAAGAAGCAGCCCATCTCCATCGCGGAGAGCCAGAGCTGGAGGTCTGTCATGCGGAAACTCCTCGGGAACTGCCGTGGGGGCCGGTCGGCAGACCGGCCCCCACGCCGATCAACCGGAACAGGGCGGCTGGAAGGTGGACCAGGGTCCCTTCGGCTTGTTGTCGTCGCCGAACTCGATCAGGGACAGCCCGCAGAGCCCGTCGGCGCCGAGGTGCTTGGTCGCCGAGAACGACAGGGTGAAGTTGCCCTGCCCGAAGGCGGCCTGGTAGCCGGTGATCCCCTGGATCGCCGCGTTGAGCTTGGCCGGGTCGTCCGGGCCGCCGGCCTTCTCGATGGCCAGCTTGAGCAGTTGGACCGAGTCCCACGCCTGCGCGTCGTACGCGGTCACCTCGTAGTCGTCGCCGTTCTTCTCCTTCAGCAGCTTGGTCAGAGCCTGGGTGCGGGGATTCTCCGAGTTGATCGAACCCATGAAGATCAGGCCCTTCAGCGCACCGGCGTTGGCCAGTTTCCAGGAGGACGGCTGGTTGCCGATCGAGGCCAGCGAGAAGCGCGGCTTGCCGGAGAACTGCCTGGCCAGGGTGTTCTGGGCGAGCACCTCGAAGGAGCCGCCTACGCTGGTCACCAGGACGGCGTCCGGGTTGGCGTTCTTGAGTCGGGCCACCTGCGCGGAGAGGTCGGAGGCGTTGGCCGCCCCCTTCTCGGTGGCCACCACCGTGACACAGGAGAGCCCGCCGAGCAGCGACTTGTTGAGCGCGGCGATGGTGGTGGTGTCGTCGGTCAGCACCCCCAGCCTGCTGATGTTCGCCGCCTTGAACGCGCCGCAGTAGACCTCGGCCCAGTCCGCCGTGGTGTTGGCGAGCATGTAGATGAGTTCGTTGTTGGGTGGCTCGACCAGCGTGGCGGTGACGCCGGTCGGCGCGATCGCCGGCAACTTGAGCTGGGTCAGCGTCGACTTGGCCTGCATGATCGCCGCGCTGCCGCTCTGCAGGAGCAGCGCCTTGGCACCCTGGCCGGAGAGCTTCTGCAACACCGCGGGCACCTTGGTCGGGTCACTCTCGTCGTTCTCGACGACGAGGCGTAGCGGCCGGCCGAGCACCCCGCCCTTGTCGTTGATGTCCTGCACCGCCAGCCTGATCGTCTTGCCGGCGATGGTGCTGTAGGACGCGCCCGGGCCGGTGCTGTCCTCGTCCATCCCGATGATGATCGGCGCCCCTGATGCGGAGCCGTCGGTGGGCTTGTCACTGTCGCCGCCACCTGCACCACAGGCGGTGAGGGCCAGCAGGGCCGCCAGACCCGCCGCCAGACCGGTGGAACCAATTCTCGATACGGCCACTGCTATCCCTGCCTTGCCGGTTGTCAGTGATAGGTAGTTGTGGACTGCACGCGCCGGAGCCGGAAGACCGCCCCGGTGCGCCGCCCGGTTACCGCTGTCGCGCCCGCGATGGCACCGATGTTCCGGCGAGACGCCACTCTCTCTTCGCGAAAAACCTAGCAAGCGCTTGGTTGCTCCCCATGATGGTGCCGGCATGACCATGTGTCAAGCACCACAATGCGACGCGCAAGTTACGAAGAAATCAAGAAGGGCGCTCGCCGGCGTCGGGGTTCCGCCGCAGGTCGGAGCCCGATCGGGCGGTATGGGCGCCAACTTCCCCTTCGGCCCGGCGGCCGGGGCGGGGCGGCTTCGGCATCCAGGCGGCCGTCGTCCCGGCAGCGCCGATCGGTCGCCCGTGCGCCGAGGGGCGTCGCGCACGCCAGCCACGCCCCGGCCCGGGCACCCGCCAGGGCGGGCACCCGGGCCGGTGGGCTGTCGCGCCGGCGAAGTTCGCCGGTCAGCGGGGGGCCGGGGTCAGTCGGCGGAGTTCGCCGGTCAGCGGGGGGCCGGGGTCAGTCGGTAGACGGAGAAGACGAAGTCGGGGCAGACCATCTGGCAGGCGGTGCAGCCGGTGCAGCCCGGGGTCAGCTCGGGAAACCGGTAGCCCTTCTCGTTGACCTCGGCGGACATCACCAGCACCTGGGGCGGGCAGGCCAGGACGCAGAGGTCACAGCCCTTGCACTTCTCGGTGTCGATGACCAGGGTGCCCCGGCTGGCCCCGGCGGGGCCCTTCCGCGCCGTCACGGGCGGGCTCCTTCCCTCGTGGCCTGCACGATGCCGAGCAACCGGTCGCCCTCTCCGGTCGCGGGTGGTGGGCTCTCTGCCACGAACACCCCGCGCCGGCGCAACGCCCGCACGGCGTTCTCGGCGGTCATGAGCACGTGGTCGAGACTCGCCGCGGCAGCGGCCTCGGGATCCCCGCCGACCAGCGCGGCATGTTCGCGACACAGCGCCGCCCGCTCGTCGTCCATCGCGTCCTCGATCGAGAACCTCGCCGCGACCGGCACCAGCCCGCTGAAGGTACGCAGCAGCGCGCGCAGGTGCGGGCCGGCGGCGGCGAGATTGACCACCTTGCGGAACTCCCGGGCCAGCCGCTCGAACTCGTCCACCTGGCCGCAGTCGACCAGCGCCTCGATCAGTTTGTCGAGCGTCTCGCGCAGCCCGGCGTCCCCCGAGGCGGCGGCCCGACTGCTGGTCAGTGCGCTGAGCATGCCGTACAGCTCGAACGCCTCACGTACCGTGCCGGCATCGAATTCGGCCACGAACGCGCCCCGGTAGTGCGGCATGCTGACCAGGCCGTCCCGTTCCAGCTGCATCAGCCCTTCCCGGACCGGCACCCGGCTGACACCCAGCGTCGTGGCGATGCCGTCGAGGTCGATCCGGTCCCCGCTGCGCAGCGTGCCGTCGAACAGCAGCCCCAGGATGTAGCCGGCGACGGCCTCGCCCGCCTTCGCCCGCACCAGCGGCGTCATGTGACCAACTCCCCCAGTGGATAGGTCTGTTCCAGTGACCCGCCAAGGTAGCCGGGACCCTCGGCGGTGGGGACGAACCACCCCGTGGGGCACATGGTGAGGATCTCCACCAGGCTGAACCCGGCGCCGGCGAGCTGCGCCTCGAAGGCCTTGCGCAGCATCCGCCTGGTCTGCGCCACCCCGCCGGCGGTGGAGACCGTGCCCCGGGCGACGTACGCCGTCCCCTGAAGGCTGGCGACCAGGTCGGCGACCGGGATCGGGTACCCGTGCGTCTCCGCCTTCCGACCGGCGAGGCTGGTCTTGGTCCGTTGGCCGAGCACGGTGGTCGCGGTGAGCTGGCCACCGGTGTCGCCGAAGACGCCGTTGTTGAGCAGGACGCAGGTGATCCGTTCCCCCCGGGCGGCGGCGTGCAGCACCTCCTGCAACCCCTCGTTGGCCATGTCGCCGTCGCCCTGCATCGTGAAGACGGCGCATTCGGGGCGGACCCGCTTGATGCCGGTGGCGCAGGAGGGCGCCCGCCCGTGCAGGCACTGGAGCACGTCGACGTCCATGATCCGTACGAAGCTGCCGTAGCAGCCGTGCCCGACCACGCCGATCGTCCGCTGCACGATGTCGAGTTCCTGCAACACCTCCAGCAGCAGCCGCAGGGCGACCGGCTCGCCGCACCCGGGACAGAGCGAGTGCTCGCCGAGCAGCAGCGACGGTTTCGGGTCGGCCACCTTGCGGGCGGGCACGGAGGGCGGGCCGGTCGTGTCGATGATGATCTGTTCCCGGGTCATGCGGGGACACCTCCGGTGAGTGCGGCGAGGATCCGGTCGCGGATGACCGGGGCGTCCATCAGGTCGCCGTAGGCGAGGCCGGACTCGGCGATGCTGACCCCGCCGATGAACCGGACGACCGACCGGTCGGCGGCGTGGATGCGTACGTCGTCGAGCATCTGGCCGGCGTTGAGCTCGAACACCAGCACCCGGCGGGCGCCGGTGGTGGCGGCGGCCAGCGCGTCCCCGGGGAACGGCCAGAGCGACACCGGGCGGAACCAGCCGATCCGGTGCCCCTCGGCCCGCAGTTCCTCGACCACGTACTCGACGAAGAGTGCCGCCGTGCCGAAGGCCACCACGACCGTCTCGGCGTCGTCCACGTACGCCTGCTCGAATCGGGCCTCGACGCCGGCGATGGCGTCGAACTTGTCGGCGACGGCCCGCCAGTGCCGGTCCGGGCCGGGCCCGGGATCGGTGGCCTTGCCCATGGCCCAGGTCCAGACCTGCCGGGAGCGGCCGGTGCCGCCGCCGGTGCCGTCGAGCACCCAGTCCCGCGCCGGCAACGGTCCGTGGTCGCGAGGTGCCACGGTGACGGAGACCCGGGTCTGGGCGATCAACGGGTCGCCGTAGAGGATCACCGGCGCGCGGTGCAGCTCGGCGAGATGGAACAGCAACTGGGTGTGCTCGACCGCCTCGGCCACGTCCTTCGGCGCGAGGGTGATGGTCCGGTAGTCGCCCCAGCCCCCACCCCGGGTGCACTGGAAGTAGTCCTGCTGGTTGCGGGCCATGTTGAACACGACGAACGGCGTCTCGTTGAGCGCCGCCTCGGCGATGGTCTCCTGCATGAGGGCGATCCCCTGCCCGCAGGAGCCGGTGGCCGACCGGGTGCCGGCTGCCGCGGCGCCGAGCACCATGTTCGCGCCCTCGATCTCGCTCTCGGCGTTGACACAGACCCCACCGGCTGCGGGCAGTTCGCGCGACATGCTCTCCAGCAGCCCCGTGAACGGTGACATGGGGTAGCCGGCGAAGAAGCGGCAGCCGGCGGTGATCGCGGCGGCGGCGATGGCGGCGCTGCCCTCCAGCAGCTCCCGGGTCACGACGGCACCCCCACCGTGGCGGCGACCGGCACGACCGGCACGGCGGCACCGGCCGCGAGCGCCCGGGCGTTGGCCGGGGCGTGCTGGCGGCGGTACGGCGGCAGCAGCTCGGTCATCGCCTCGACCAGGGCGGCCGGGTCGACCACCCCGGTCACCGCGTTGTACGCCCCGAGCAGGACGAACCCGATCGCCTGCGGCGCGTCGACCGACTTCGCCACGGCGGTGGCGTCCACCGGATGCACCGTCATGGCCGGCAGGCTGCCCGGGTCGACCAGCGGGACGTTGACGACGGCCGGACCGCCGGGGCGCAGCCGGGCCAGGGCCGGCCCGCTGAACCGGTGGTGCACGACGATCGCCGACCAGGCGGCGGCGAGCACCGGCAGGCTCCGCAGCGGCGCGTCACCGATCACCACACCGGCCCGGGACGGGCCGCCGCGCATCTCGCCGCCGTAGTCGGCGGTGAGCATGGCGTAGCGCCCCGCACGGGTCGCGGCGAGGGCGAGGGTCTTGGCGAGCAACTGGATGCCCTGACCACCGACCCCGGTGACCACGAGTTCCCGCTCCATGCGTCCTCCTGAGTTCGGCACTTGACCTGCTTCGGATATTGAATACAAAATCTAATCGCGAGACAAGGGCAGGGTACGAGCCGTCGAGAGGAACCCGATGCGCGCCGCTGTTCTGCACGGCTTCGGAGACCTCCGGGTCGAGGAGGTGCCCGATCCGCAGGCCGGCCCGGGCGAGGTGCTGATAGACGTCTGCTGCGTACAGCCGAGCGTGACCGAGTGCATGCTGATCGCCGGCGAACCGGTCGCCCTGCACCGCCGGCTGGCCGACGCGCTGGCCACCGGGCCGGTCCGCTTCGGCGGCCACGAGTTCTGCGGCGTGGTGCGGGCGGTCGGCCCCGGGGTGCGCCGGTACCGGCCGGGTGACCGCGTCACCGCCGTCGAGACCCTGGTCTGCGGAGACTGCGCCGCCTGCCGGAACGGCCGCACGGACGCCTGCGTCCGGCCCGAGTTCATCGGCTTCACCCGGCCGGGGGCCCTGGCCGAACGACTGGTCGTACCCGAGACGGCCGTGGTGCCCGTCCCACCCGGGGTGAGTGCGGCCGCCGCGGCGGCGATCCAACCGCTGGCCGGGGCGCTGCACGCGCACGCACTGGCGGCCGTCGCGCCGGGCGAGACGGTGCTGGTCCTCGGCGCCGGGGTGATGGGCCTGCTGGCGATCCAGGTCGCCCGCCGGGGCAACGCCGGCCTGGTCGCGGTCAGCGGCCGGAGCCCCGCCAAACTCGCCCTGGCCCGGCGGTTCGGGGCCGATCTGGTCATCGACGCCGCGGCGGCCGGCGCCGACGCGGCGGACCCGGTGCTGGCGGCGGTCCACGACGCGACCGGGGGGATCGGCGCGGACGTGGTGATCGAGACGGCCGGCGGGTCGCCGAGGCTCGGGTTGTCCGGTCCGGACACCCTGGAGCTGGCCGCCCGCTGCGCCCGCCGGGGCGGTCGGGTCGTCGGCGTCTCGGTACTGCCGGACGACGTGCCGGCGTCCCTCGGCCTGCTGCGCGAACGGTCGGTCTCCCTGCTGCACCCCCGCTCCGGAGCCGGCGGCTACTCCCCGTCCGGTAGCGTCTTCGCACACGCCCTGCGCCTGGTCGCCCGGGGCGACGTCGAGGTGGAGCCGCTGATCACCCACCGGTCGACCGGGATCGAGGCGATACCCGAGGCGGTGCGGGTCACCCGGGACAAGGCCGCGCACGGGGCGATCAATCCGGTCCAGGTCCGCCTCGATGTCGATTGGGGGCGGCCGTGAGCCTGCTGATCGGGGAGATCGTCCGGCTGGCCGCCCGGATGACACCGACCGCCGTGGCGGCCACCCTGGGCGGGCGGCGGATCACCTTCGGCGAGCTGGACCGACAGGCGAACCGGACCGCGCACGCGCTCGCCGGCCTGGGGGTGCGGGCCGGCGACCGGGTGGCCTGGTCGACCGCACCGACCCTGCGTACCCTCGACGGTTTTCTGGGCTGTGCCCGCCTCGGCGCCGTCTTCGTGCCGGTCAACCCGGCCCTGTCCGCCACCGAGGCCGAGGCCGTGCTCGCCTACCTGGAGCCCCGGCTGCTGGTCACCGACCGCCCCGACGGGCCGGCGGGCGTGCCGCTCGCACACGTCGGCGGCGGGCCGGGGGCGGGCGCCGACCTGGACGCGCTCGCCGCCGGCGCCGCGGCCGACGCGCCGGCCGGCGCCGAACGGCTGGCCGACACCGATCCGCACATCATCTACCTGACCAGTGGCAGCACCGGCCAGCCCAAGGGCGCGCTGGTCAGCCACCGGGCGAGCTGGCTGCGCGCCGCGCCCGGCGGCGGCACCTTCACCGCCGCGATCCGGGGCCCGGGCGGGGTGCTGTGCAGCTTTCCGCTCTACCACTACGGCGGCTGGCACTACGTGCTGGAGGCATGGCAGAACCGCACGGCCGTGCATCTGGTGCCCCGAGCCGACGCGACCCGGCTCATCGACGTGGTGCGCGCCGAACGACCGGCGGCCCTGTACTGCATCCCGGCGGTCTGGGAGCGGCTGCTCGACCCCGAGCACCGCCGGGCCGACCTCTCCTCGCTGCGGCACGCCGACACCGGCACCTCGGCCGTGCCGGTCGAGCTGGTCGAGCGGATCAAGCGCCGGCTGCCCGGCACCACCACGACCATCCTGTACGGCTCCACCGAGGCCGGTCGGATGGCCGCGCTGCCCGACGCGGACCTGGCCCGCAAGCCCGGCAGCGTCGGCCGCCCGGCCTTCCCCAGCGCACTCTGGGTCGCGGCGCCGGGGGCCGGGCAGGTCGGCGAGGTGCGGGTGACCGGGCCGGCGCTGATGTCGGGCTACCACCGGCTGCCGGCGGAGACGGCGGCGGCCCTGCCGGACGGCGTCTACCGCTCGGGCGACCTCGGCCACCTCGACGAGGAGGGGTACCTGCACCTGACCGGCCGGGTCCGGGAGGTGATCCGCACCGGGGGCGAGTCCGTCTCCCCGGTGGAGGTCGAGGGGGCCCTGCGCGACCTGGCCGGCGTCGCCGACGTGGCCGTGGTCGGTCTGCCCGACCCGCGCTGGGGCGAGGTGGTCTGCGCGGTGCTGGTGCTGGCGCCCGGCGCGACCCGGCCGGACGTCGAGACGGTCCGTCGCCACGTCTCCGGTCGCCTGGCCGGCTTCAAGCAGCCCCGCCGGGTGGTCGTGCTGCCCGCCATCCCCCGCACCGCCGCCACCGGTCAGGTGCAGCGCTCCCGGATCCGCGAGTCGTTGCAGTCCTGAGCCGTCCCTCGTGGGCCCGGCGCTCGCGTGGACCGGCCGGTGGCCGCCGCTGATCCGGTGAGTGACGACGGGGGCCGCGGCGCGCCGGTCAGCCGGTGCGCAGCCGGGCGCGCAGCTCGGCCTTGGCGATCTTGCCGCCGGAGCCGCGTGGCAGTTCGTCGACGAGTTCCAGCCGCTCCGGCCAGTTCTCCGGGGACACCCCCCGGTCGGCGAGGTGCGTCCGCAGCCCGTCCAGGTCCAGCGTGGCGCCGGGACGCGGCACCACCACCGCGCAGACCCGCTCGCCGTACGTCGGATCGGGCACCGCCACCGCCGCCACCAGGGCGACGGCCGGGTGGGTGCCGACCTGGTCCTCGACGGCCGCCGCGCTGACGTTCTTGCCGCCCCGGATGATGAAGTCCTGCTTGCGGTCGACCACCCGCAGGTAGCCCCGCTCGTCGGCGGTGCAGATGTCCCCCGTCAGCATCCAGCCGTCCGGGGTGAAGAGGCGCTCGTTGGCCTCCGGGTCGGCGAAGTAGCCCAGACAGGTGGCCGGGCCGGCGCAGGCCGCCTGCCCGGGGCCACCCGTGGCGGTGACGTCGGTGCCGTCCTCGGCGAGGAGCCGCACCCGCATCTCCTCGATCGCCCGACCCGCCGTGCGCAGCCGGGCGTCGATCCCGTCGTCCACGGTGGTACGCGAGAGCGCTCCGGTCTCGTTCGAGCCGAAGAACTGCAACACCTGGGCACCGGTACGGCGCTCGAAGTCGGCCGCCCGCGCGAACGGCACCGCCTCGCCACCGGTGAACATGCACCGCAGCGAGCTGAGGTCGTACCGGCCCGGGTCGGCGTTGAGCATCATGATGAACTGCGTGCTGACGCAGCAGAGCACGGTGACCCGTTCCCGCTCGATCAACTCCAGCGCGCCGGCGGCGCTGAACCGGGGCATCACCACGGTCGGCGCGCCGAGCAGGGTGGGCGTGAAGTTGGCCGTCCACTGGGCGAAGCCGTACGGGGCGGGGATCAGGGTGAGGAAGACGTCGTCGCCGGTGAGCGCGCCCGCCTCGACGGCGAGCTGGTGGTAGTACATCCACCGGTTCTGGTTGTGCACCACGCACTTGGGCATGCCGGTGGTCCCGGAAGTGCCGTTGAGCAGGTGGATCTCGCCCAGGCCCAGGGTCCGCCCGGCGAGCAGTCGACGTTCGACGTCCGTCGGCGCCGGCCAACCCACGTCGGCCAGCGTGGCCGGCAACTCCAACCGTACGGTCAGCGGCAGCCCGTCCACCAGCTCGGCGGCCGGACTCCCCCGGTGCTCAGCGAGACTGACCAGCGCGGTGGCGCCGCTGACGGTGAGCAGGTGCCGAACCTCCAGCCGACCGGCGCGCGGCCCGACCGCCACCACCACGACGCCGGCCTTCAGCGCCGCCAGGTACGCGACGTGCACCAGCACCCCGTCGGGGAGCAGCACCCCGACCCGCTCGCCGCGGGCGAGGCCCTGGCGGAGCAGTACCGCGGCGAGCCGGTCGGAGAGATCGTCGAGCTGCCGCCAACTGACCCGCTCGGTGCCGGCGACGAAGGCGGGCCGTCCGCCGATGGCGCCGGCGTGCCGGCGTACCCGGTCGACCAGGGTGTCCGCGCCCCAGCGACCCACCTCGGCCAGCCGGTCCGCGACGTAGCGCTCGTGGGCGCTGCCGGGGGCCGGGGCCGTGCCGGGCGGATAGAGAGCCGAGACCTGGTTCACCTGCACCGCCCCCTACCAAACAAGCGCTTGTTTATGGCATTCTGTGGCCGGACAGCGAGACGTGTCAAGGAGGCGGGATGCGGATCTGGCGGACCTCGGCGGCGGCCGACCTGTTGACCGTGGCGGTCGAACTCGGCGAACGGACCCACCGGTCCTTCGAGGTCGGTGCGGGAATGCTCACCGACCACGTGCCCGGTTCCCCGTCGGTGCTCTCCACCCCGGCTCTGATCGGGCTGCTGGAGGACACCGCCGCCGACATCCTGCGCCCCCGCTTCACCCCCGGCGCCGCCTCGGTCGGCACCTGGATCGGAGTGCATCACCGCTCCCCGGCACTGGCCGGGGAGCGGGTGGACGTGGTGGCGACGGTCGCCGTCGTGGCCGGCCGACGGGTCACCTTCGACGTGACCGCGTCGGTCGGCGGACGAACCGTCGGCGACGGCCAGGTCACGCAGACCCTGATCCGGGCCGCCGGGCACTGAGCCGGCCCACGTCCGCCGTCCGTCGCGACCGCGCCGTCGCCGACCTCGCCGCCCGACGGGCCGGCCCGCCGTCGACCGCTCAGAGCAGCGCCCGCAGGGCCGACTTGTCGACCTTGCCACCGGCACCCAGTGGCAGCACGGGCAGCCCGACCAGCCGCTCCGGCCAGTTGACCTTGGAAACGCCCGCCGCCTCCAGGTGGACCCGCAACTCGTCCAGGGTCAGCCCGGTGCCGTCGCGGGTGACCACGAAGGCGCAGACCCGCTCCCCCAGCACCTCGTCGGGCATGCCGACCACCGCGACCTGGGCCACGCTCGGATGTCCGCCCACGGCCTCCTCGACCACCGGGGCGCTCACGTTGTGCCCGCCCCGGATGATGAAGTCCGCCGTCCGCCCGGTGATCGAGAGGTACCCGTCGGCGTCCAGCCGCCCCAGGTCTCCGGTGCGCAGCCAGCCGTCCGGGCGGAACAGCAGGCGGTTGGCCGGCTCGTCCCGGAAGTATCCGGAGGTGCAGCCGGGACCGTTCACCGCCACCTGGCCCGGCCCCTCGGTCACCGGGTCACCGTCCGGGTCGAGCAGGCGCAGCCGCATCGCCGGGACCGGCCGACCGGCCGTCCCCAGCCGCGCCGGACGAGGGTCGGCCACCCGGGTCACCGAGATCGGCCCGGCCTCGTTGGAGCCGTAGAACTGCAGGACCGCGCAGCCGGTCCGCTCCTCGAACTCCTCCGCCCGGTGCCGCGGCACCCGCTCTCCGCCGGTGAAGAGCACCCGCAGCGAGCCGAGGTCGCGCCGGGCGAACGCCTCGTGGTTCAACATCATGATGAACTGGCTGGTCACGGCGGCGAGAACGGTCACCCGGTGTCGTTCGATCAGGTCCAGCGTCCCGGCCGGGTCGAACTCGGCGGTCAGCACCGTGGCGAACCGGTACCGGGCGGGCATGACGTGGGCGCTCCAGAGACCGAAGCCGTACGGCGCGGGCAGCGCGCTCAGCACCACCTCGTCCGGGCCGAACGCACCGGCCTCGGCGGCCAGTCCGGCGAAGTACTTGCGCACGTTCATGCTCTGCCGCACGCACTTGGGCCGCCCGGTGGTGCCCGAGGTGGAGTTGAGGAAGAACAGGTCGTCCGGGCCGAGACCCCGGCCGGCGAGCAGCCCGACCGCCTGCGCCACCGTCGGCACCGCGAGCGGTACGCCGGCCCGGCGCAGCACCGGCACCGCGTCGACCAGGTCCAGTTCCAGGTGCTCGGGAGCCCCGGTGAGCCGGGCGATCTCCCCGGCGGGTCGTCCCCGGTGGCTGGACCGGCTGACCAGCGCGACCGCGGCGGTGTGCCGCAGCAGATGGCTGATCTCGGCGTCCCCGGCGCGGGGGCTCAGCCCCACTGTCACCAGCCCGGCCCTCTGCGCGGCCAGGTACGCGACGTGGGTGAGCGCGCCACCGGTGAGCAGCACGGCCAGCGGTTGCCCCGGCGTCCAGCCGGCGAGCACGTACGCCCCGGCCAGCCGGGTCGCCGCCGCGTCGTACTCGCGCCAGGTCAGCGCCCCCTCCGGGGCGTGGAAGGCGATCCCGTCCGGCGCGGCGACGGCGTTGCGCGCCACCAGATCGGCGATCGTGTCGGCGTCCCACGAACCGTCGGCGTAGTACCGCTCGATCGTCGCCGAGGAGAACTCAGGCACCTGCTCCACCGTCCATTCGCAGCACCGCTCCGGTGGCGAACCTCGCCTCCGGTGAACCGAGGTAGGCGATCGCGGCGGCGATCTCCTCCGGCTGGGACACCGGCGGGTCGACCAGTGCCCGGCCGTGTGCCAGCAGTCGAGGGTCGGCCCCCGGCACGGGTGTCAGGTTCCGGGTCAACGCCGTGTCGATCGATCCGGGGCAGACACAGGTGACCCGGACCCCGGTGAGCGCGTACTCCACCGCGAGCGCCCGGGTCAACGCGACCACCCCGCCCTTGGCCGCCGAGTAGGCGGCGCTGTACCGGTAGCCACGCACTCCGGCCAGGGACGCGACCGTGACCAGCGCGCCCCGCCGCGCGCTCAGGTGCGGCAGCGCCGCCCGCGCGGTCAGGAAGGTGCCGGTCAGGTTGACCGCGAGCAAGCGGTCCCACTCGGCGAGCGCTACGTCGGTGGTGTGGCCGAAGGAGGCGACCCCGGCGGCGGTCACCACCAGGTCGATGCCGCCACCCCAGTCGACCGCCCGGTCGACCGCCTCGGCGACGCCCGCCTCGTCCCGGACGTCCACCGCGATCGCCAGGCCGACCGGGCCGAGGTCGGCGTCGTCGGCGAGCAGGTCGAGGCAGGCGACGCGGGCACCCTCGGCCGCGAGGCGGCGGGCCGTGGCCCGGCCCAACCCGCTGGCGGCGCCGGTGACCAGCGCGACCCTGCCCTCGTACCGGCCGTTCATCGGTCCACCGCACCGCCACCGGACGGGACGTCCGGGCCCGACCCGTGGGTGACCACGCTCAGGTCGGGCACCTCCGAGCGCGGGACCGCCCGGACCAGGGACACCGACCTGCGCCGGGAACCCCGGGCACCAGTCTCGATGGTCGTTCCGGAGCGCAGCTCCGCCACGACGTCGCCCTCGGTCATCCGCTTGTCAGCCATCGCCGCCTTCTCGCCGCCGGTCCGCCCGGCCATCTGCGGTCGCCCCGCGACCCGGCGCACGTCAGCGCGACTCGATCCGTGGAGGCACGCGAAATAACTTACCAAGCGCTTGGTTGGTTACGCTACCCTGTACGACGAGCGGCACGACCTGTCGATGCCGCCGGTACACTCCGGAGGCCGTCCGGCGGGAGGACCCGTCGGACGTCCAACGACCAAGGCCCCTGTTCCGTCGAGTCCGTCTGTGAGAAAACATGGCGCGAGAGCCTGGAGTCCGGCGCGAGGCGATCCTCGCCAGTGCCGCCGCACTGTTCGCCAGGAAGGGCGTGGCGGCGACCACGGTCCGGCAGATCGCCGACGACGTCGGCATCCTCTCCGGCAGCCTCTACCACCACTTCGACTCCAAGGAGACGATGGTCGACGAGATCGTCTCCTCCTTCCTCAAGGACCTCCAGCACCGGTACGAGCAGGTCCTGGCCGAGGAGATCGGCGCCCGCCAGCGCCTGCACGACCTGATCGTCGCGTCCCTCGAGGTGGTGGAGGCGCACCCGCACGCCACCGAGATCTACCAGAACGACGTCAACTTCCTGCTCCAGTTCGACCGGTTCGACTACCTGCGCAACGCCGGTCGCCAGGTGCAGAACGTCTGGCTCACGGTGATCGAGGCGGGCATCGCGGAGGGCACCTTCCGGGCCGACGTCGATCCGAAGATTCTCTACCGCCTGATGCGAGACGCGGTGTGGTTGTCCGTCCGCTGGTTCAAGCCCAGCGCGGACCACCCGATCTCCAGCCTGGCCGAGGACTGCACGTCACTCTTCCTGGACGGCCTGACCAGCCGCCCCAAGGACTGACGGCCACGAGATTGCGGCCGGGCCCGGTCACGGCTGCTGGCGCAGGTCACCGGCGAACGCCTCGGCCACCGCCGCGACCGTCCACTCCGGCAGGCGCACGGCGACGGCCGTGCGCGGCGGCTGCACCAGCGACAGTTCGTCGCCGTCGACCCGGACGATCCGGCCCGAGATCCCCGCCGCCGCGTCGGAGAGCAGGTGCACCACGGCCGGCGCGTTGCTCGCCGGCGTCTTGCCCACGTTCTGCCCACGGGCCCGGGCGCCCAGATGCCGCTCGAAGGCGTCCGCCATCCGCGTGTGCGCGTTGGGCGAGACCGCGTTGACGCGTACCTGCGTGTCGGCCAGGTCCGCCGCCCAGCACCAGGTCAGCGAGGCGACGCCACCCTTGCTGGCACCGTACGCGGCGAGGGCGGCCGTGCCGGACTGGGAGCCGGAGGTCACGTTCACCACCGAGCCGGCGCCGCCCTGCTTGAGCATCGCGCGGATCGCGTGCAGTCCGCAGTAGGCGGTGCCGAGCAGGTTCACCTCCAGCACCCGGCGGAACTCCTCGGGATCCTGCTCCCGGGGATCGGCCAGCCGGAACAGCCCGGCGTTGTTGACCAGTCCGTCCACCCGCCCGTACGCGCGACGACAGTTGTCGATCAACCGGCCGGCGCCGGCCCAGGTGGCGATGTCCGAGTCGTCGGCCAGCGCCCCGATCGCCCCGGCCACCGACGCGGCGGCCGCCGCGTCGACATCGTTGACCACCACCGAGGCGCCCTCGGCGGCGGCGAGTCGGGCGTAGGCCTCGCCGAGGCCACGCCCGGCGCCGGTGATCACGACGGCCTTGCCGGCCAGCACGCCCGGCGTCACGAGAGCCGCTCGATGATCAGCGCCATTCCCTGTCCGCCGGCGGTGCACATGGTGACCAGTCCGAACTGCCGGTCGCGGAAGCGCAGCGCGTTGATCAGGGTGGTCGTCATCCGGGCCCCGGTCATGCCGAACGGGTGCCCGACCGCGATCGCTCCGCCATGGACGTTGAGCCGGTCCAGGTCGATGCCGAGCATCCGGTAGCTCGGGATCACCTGGGCCGCGAACGCCTCGTTCATCTCGACCAGGTCGATGTCGCTGATGGTGAGCCCGGCGTTGGCCAGCGCCCGCTGGGTGGCCTGCACCGGGCCGAGGCCCATGATCTCCGGGCTGAGCGCGGAGACTCCGGTGGCGACCACCCGGGCCAGGGGGGTCTGGCCGAGCTCGCGGGCGCGGATGTCGCTGAGCACCACCAGCGCGGCGGCGCCGTCGTTGAGCGGGCAACAGTTCGCCGCGGTGACCGTGCCGTCCGGCCGGAAGACCGGCTTCAGGGCGCCGATCTTCTCCAGGGTGACGCCCGCACGCGGGCCGTCGTCACGGTCGACGACCGTGCCGTCGGGCAGGGTGACCGGCGTGATGTCGGTGGCCCAGAAGCCGTCCGCGATCGCCTTCTCGGCCAGGTTCTGGCTGCGGACGGCGAACTCGTCCTGCTCGCGGCGGCTGACCCGGCAGTGCTGGGCCACGTTCTCCGCGGTGTGTCCCATGGCGATGTAGACGTCCGGCTCCGCACCGGCGGACCTCGGGTCTGACCAGTCCGCGCCGCCGCCCCGGGCACGGGCGGCGGTGCGCTCCTCGGCGACGGCGTAGCGGGGGTGGTGGGTGCCGGGCATGCCGTCGGCCTTGCCGCGGTCGTAGCGGGAGACCATCTCCACCCCCGCCGAGAGGAAGGCGTGCCCCTCCCCCGCCCTGATCGCGTGCAGAGCCATCCGGGTGGTCTGCACCGACGAGGCGCAGTAACGCTGCACCACGGCGCCGGGCACCCCGTCCAGGCCGAGTCGCACGGCGAGCGTCCGGGCCAGGTTGTAGCCCTGCTCGCCGGCCGGCTGCGCGCACCCGAGCAGCACGTCGTCCAGCGTCCGCGGGTCCAGCGCGGGGACCTGCGCCAGGGCCGCACGGGCGATGTCGGCGATCAGGTCGTCGGCGCGCACGCCGACCAGCGAGCCCTTGCCGGCGCGCCCGATCGGTGAGCGGGCCGCGGCGACGATGACGGCTTCTGGCATCGGTTGCCCCCTTACTGAGTGACCATCCAGCCGCCGTCGACCGGCAGCAGCACGCCGTTGAGGTAGCCGGCGAGCGGGGAGAGCAGGAAGAGCACCGCGCCGGCGACCTCCTCCGGCCGGCCCGCCCGCCCCATCGGGTTGCGGGCCACGAGGTCGCGGCCCAGTCCGGAGGCGGCGAACCCGGCCGTACGCGGGGTGTCGATCAGCCCGGGCGCGACGGTGTTGGCCCGCACCGCCGGGGCGAGCCGGGTGGCCAGGTGCCGGGTGTAGCCGGCGATGGCCGCCTTTCCCGCGCAGTACCAGGCGGAGTCGGTGCCGACCAGGTTGCCGGCGACCGACGAGACGTTGACCACCGCCGCGCCGTCACCCGGTCGGCTGGCCAGCCAGGCGTCGGTGACCGTCCGCACGCTGCCCACGGTGAGCGCGAGCGCCTGGTCGAAGTCGATGTCGAGGCTGCTGGCCGGGCCGGCGTTGTTGACCAGGTACGTGGCCCGGCCGCTGTCGGCGAACGCGCCTCGCACCGCCACCGGATCGGCCACGTCGACCACCCGCGCGACGGCGCTGCCGCCGGCGGCGGTGATCTCCTCGGCGGTGCCGGTGACCGCGTCGCCGGCCAGGTCCCAGGCCGCCACCCGCAGGCCGACCCGGGCGGCCAGCAGCGCGGTCGCCCGGCCGATCCCGCTGCCGGCCCCGGTGACGACGACGGTGGCCCCGGCCGGGAAAGCGAACTCCATGCCGATAACCTAACAAGCGCTTGGTTAGATAACAATGGCCGCCCGGCACTCCCGGACGTGCGGGGCCGCCGCCCCCGGTGACGACGGCGGCCCGGCACGGGCTCAGCAGGGGCCGAGGTCGCGCCACTGCGCGGTGAGCCCCGGCTCGGAACCGAGCGTCCACCAGTTCGCCTGCCAGAGCCGGCCGTTGTGCCGCACCCGCTGACCGCCGAGGTACACCGTGTTCCGGTCCCAGTTCGGCACGCCGGCACAGGTCGCGGGCGGCGGCGTCGAGGGCGGCGGGGACGAGGGCGGCGGCGTGGAGGGCGGCGGGGTCGACGGCGGCGGTGAGCTGGGCGGCGGCGTGGGGCAGGCGCCGCCCGCGCCGACCGTGTCGGTGTGCGTGGTGCCGGCTGACCGGTGACCGGTCACCCGCGCGGCCACCTGGGCCGGCGTCAGCACCTGCCGGTCGGCGAAGTAGAGCCAGTCGACCTGCTGGTGGTAGGTGCTGCGCCCGCCGGTGTGGGCGACGAGGTCGATGAACCACAGGTTGAAGTTGATCGACATCGGCGTCTCCGGGTAGTACCGGTCACCGTGGTCGGCCACCTGCTGACCGTCGACGTAGTACTTGACCCGCCCCTGGGAGACGGTGAACAGGAGGTCGTGCCAGCCGTCGAAGCTGCGGCGCTGCGCGGTGTGGGTGTTGTCGGCGACCCAGGGCTCGTTCTGGTACGTCTCCCAGGTGGTCTGGTAGAAGATCGGGCCCTGTTCGCCCCACCCGCCGTTGGGCAGGTACTCGAAGTCGATCTCGCCGTAGTTCGGGTCCATCGGACGGTCGAGCGGGGTGATCGTGAAGAACGTCTCGACGAGACGGTCGCCGTCGTTGCCAGTGACCGGCGCGTCGGCGAAGCGCACCCGGGCCGCGTACGTGCCCTCGAAGAACGCCCGGCGCTGGAACAGTTCGGCGTGGCTGGTGCCGGCGGCGGTCCCGTCCGTCGAGGCGGTGAGCTGGAGCACCTTCTGCCCGCCGGAGGTCGGGAACGAGATGTTGGCCGCCGGCCACGAGGCGCCCGGCACGCCGGGGCCGCCGGCGTTGGTGCGCACCGTCCAGTTGCGGGCCGGCAGCGCGGGGTCGGCCGACGACGCGTACGCGAAGTCGTCGAAGAGCACGCCGCAGGTGTCGGCCGCGGCGGCGGCACTGCCGCCCGGGCCGAATGCGGCGAGCGCGGCGACGGCGGTGAGTGCCGCCGACGCGGCGGCGAAGGCCGCGCGGGATCTCCGTGACATGGGGGGTCTCCTCACGGTGGGAGGGAAAGGGATACGCGCGGGCGGGCGACGACGACCGCCCGCGCGGTGGAGCCGGACGGAAGGGCCTACCTGATCGCCCCCGCGGTGAGGCCCGTGCGGATCTGCCGTTGGAAGAGCACGTACGCGGCGAGCACCGGCAGCATCGCGATGGTGAGGCCGGCGAACAGGCCGCTCCAGTCGCTGCGGTAGCCCTGGCTGACCGACAGCGCGGCCAGGCCCTGCGCGAGCACGTACCGGTCGGGATCGGGGTTGAGCACCAGCGGGAGCAGGTACTGGTTCCACAGCCCGAGGAAGTTGAAGATGGCGACGCTCACCAGGCCGGGTCGGGCCAGCGGCAGCATCACGCGGACGAGGACGCCCCAGTGCGAGCAGCCGTCGAGGAACGCCGCCTCGGCGAGCGCGGTCGGCAGCGAGCGGAAGAACGCGTGCAGGAAGAAGACCGTGAACGGCAGCGCGTACGCGGTGTAGACGAGGATCAGGCCCGGGTAGGTGCCGAGCAGGCCGAGCTGCTCGACCACGAAGAACAGCGGCACCAGGGCCAGGAACACCGGGAAGAGTAGCCCCGAGACGAACGTGTAGTAGACGATCCGGTTGCCCCGGAACGGATAGCGGGCCAGGGCGTAGGCGACGGTCGAGCCCAGCACCATGGTGAGCAGGAGCGCCGCCCCGACGACGATCGCGCTGTTGCCGACGTACCGGCCGATGGAGGCCTGGTCCCAGGCCCGCGACCAGTTGTCGAACCGGGGCTGCGCCGGCGGCGTCCACGGGCTGGTGAGGATCTCGCGGTCGGTCTTGAGTGAGCTCGCCACCGCCCAGAGCAGGGGCACCGTGACGATCGCCGCCCACGCCACGAGGAAGACGTGCGGGCCCCAGGTGTCGCTGCGGCGTCGGCGCCGGGTCGGCGACGCGGGTCGCGCGTCGACGGGCCGTTCGATGAGGGTCGTCACGTGTATTCCACCCGCTCCCGGCGTCCGGCCCGCAACGCCAGGACGGCGACGGCGAGCGTGAGGAAGAACAGCGCGACGCCCATCGCCGCGGCGTAGCCGAACCGCCCGTACGTGAAGGCGTTGCGGTAGAGCCCGAGACCCATCACCTCGGTCGCTCCGTCCGGCCCGCCCGGGCCCACGGTCATGATCTGTACGACCGCGAAGCCGTCCAGGGCGAGCACGCCGAGGTAGACGAACGCGACCTGGACGTTGTCCCAGAGCAGCGGCACGACGACGCGCCGCAGGACGGCGAGGCGCCCGGCGCCGTCCAGCACCGCCGCCTCGAGCACCTCGCGCGGGATCGACTCCATCGCGGCGCCGAAGAGCACCATGTAGAAGCCGACCGACGACCAGACCAGCACCGCCATGACCGCCCACAGGGCGACGGCCGGGTCGCCGAGCCAGCTGCGGGCCAGCGCGTCGAGCCCGACCCCGCGCAGAGCGCCGTTGAGCAGCCCGTCGGTGGGGCCGTAGACGAACTGCCAGAGCACCGCGACGATCGGCAGCGAGAGCACCTGCGGCAGGAAGTACGCCACCTTGTACAGCTCCCCGCCCCGCACGGCGGCCGGCCCGGCGGCCCCGCCACGCCCGCCGAACGAGACGAGGGCGGCCAGCAGCAACCCGAGGGCGATGGTGGCCGCCGGCACGACGAGCAGCATCAGCCCGTTGTTGCGCAGGGCGGCGCGGAACGACGGGTCGTCGGCCAGCCGGCGGAAGTTGTCCAGCCCGACGAAGCCCACCTCGCCGGAGACGCCGGTCCAGTCGGTGAGCGCCAGGTAGAACGCCTGCGCGTACGGCGAGAGCACGAACACGGCGTACAGGGCGAGAGCGGGCAGGATCGCGCCGGCGAGGAACCGGGCGCGGCCGGATCGGACGCTCGTCATGGCTACCGCTCGTACTTCTTGACGGCGCTGTCGGCGGCGACGCGGTCCGCCGCCCGCTGGATCCGGTCGGCCCACTGGGCCGGCGTGACGCGCCGGGTGGCCAACTCGCCGGTGGCGTCGTCGACCGCCTTGGCCAGGGGCGCGTACCAGGTGCGGAAGCGGTACGCGAACGTGTGCGAGGCGGCCGCGTCGACGGCGGCCCGCACCGAGCCGAGCCCGCTGGAGAGGGTGAGGCCGTCGGTCGCGCCGGACACCGTGGGCAGGGCGGAGTTCAACTCGGCGAACCGTCGCGCGGCCGGCTTCGAGAACAGCACGCGCAGGAACTCCAGGCCGCCGCGCGGATTCTTCGCCTTCGCCGGCACGATGAAGGACTCGCTGCCGGCCGCCTGCAACCCGCTCACCGGCATCCGGTCACCGCCACCGAGGGACGGCACCGGGGCCATCACCATGTCGAAGCCGTCGGGGGCGACGCCCTTCTGCTCGGCCTCCAGCCACGATCCGCAGGGGATGATCGCGGCCCGGCCCTGGCACCAGGCGGCCTGCGCCTCCGTGTGCGACAACGCCTCCGAGCCGGGCAGGAGGTAGCCGCGCCCGGCCAGGTCGGCGACGGCGGTGGCCGCGTCGAGCAGCGCCGGCTGCTTCCAGGCATTGGGTTCCAGGTTGTCGACCGCCTTGACGAGATCGGTCCCGCCGGCCTTGGCCGCCATGGCCAACAGGGGATCGCTGATGTACTCCGGGTACTTGCCCTGGTACGTCCACGGCGCGGCGCCGGTCTTCTTGATCTCGGCGCAGAGCGTCAGCATCGCGTCCCAGGTCGTCGGGAACGTCCAGCCGTTACGCGCGAAGAGCGACCGGGAGTACCACAACCCCCAGACGGTGTAGGTGAAGTTGAGCGCGCGCGGCACGCCGCCGAACGTGCCCTCGTCGACGACGCCCGGCAGCAGGGTGTCGCGCACCTTCGCGCCGCCGCCGTCGAACGCCGGGGCGTCGAGCAGCTCGCCCAGGTCGGCGAGCTTGCCGGCGGCGACGAGCGTGGCCAGGTCGAGCCGCCCGGCGCCGGTGTTGTCGACGACGTCCGGCGGGGTGTCGGCGACGAACCGCGGCTGGAGCGCCTCACCCACCTTCTGGATGCCCTTGTGGTCGACCGTGGCACCCGGGTGCCGCTCCTGGTAGAGCTTCTCGGCGTGGACGGCGTAGTCGTCGCCGTAGCCGCCCTTGAAGATGACGACCTCCAGCGGTGTCGCGTCGGGCACACCGAGCGGGTTGTCGGCGCTCTTCGCGCCCTCGGCGGCCGGGGCGCCGTCGTCACCGCCGCCGGCGGTCACGCAGCCGGCCAGGGGCACGGCCGCGACGGCTGCGGTCGCGCGCAGGAGAGCGCGCCGGGTGGCGGGGTGGCGTCCGTCCGGAGAAGAGGGGTTCATGACTGGGCTCGCCTTCTCTAGGCGGTACGCCGGATGCGCCCGGCGTACCGCGCCTCCAACTCCTGGTTGTGCCGGTCTCCGCCGGGGACGTTGGCGGACAGGTAGACCGGGGGCGTCTCGCCGGCGGCGACGAGCCGGGCCACCACCTCGCACACGACCTGCTGGGCCAGCAGGGCGCCGGTGATGGACGAGATCGCGCCGACCGCGCCTCCGCCGTCGATCGGCAGGGCGGCGTCGCCGAGCGGGGCACCGTTGTCGAGCACGACGTCGGCGAGGTCGACCAGCCGCAGACCGCTCGGGTGCCGCGGCGGGACGGCCCTGGTGTGGGCGAGCGAGGTGACCGCGACCAGCCCGTGGCCGTGTTCGCGGACCAGTCGCGCCAACTCCACCACCACGCCGTTGACGCCCGAGCTCGACGCGATCACGAACACGTCGTCCGGCTTGACGGGGGCCAGCTCGTAGAGGCGGTGGGCGACCGCCGGGTCGCGTTCGAGGAACGGGTCGTCGAGCGACGCCCGCTCGGCCCCGCCGTACAGGACGATGTCGCGCAGCGCGATGCGGTTGGTCGGCACGAGGCCGCCGGCCCGTCCGGCGATCTCCATGGCCAGGGCCTCGGAGTGGCCGCTGCCGAACGCCTGCACCACGCCGCCGGCACGCAGCCCGGCCGTCAGCAGGTCGGCGGCGCGGCGCACGGCGTCCTGCTGGGTGGCGGCCACGTGCGCGATCGCGGCGTTGACCGCGGTGAGGTACTCCTGGGCGCCGATCATCGTTCCTCCGGTCGGTGACGCCGCCGGGGCCGGCGGCCTTCGTCGGGCAGGCGGTGGGCGGCGACCGCACGGGCGGTCACCTCGAAGGCCGCGGTGGTACGGCGGTACGTGCGCTGCGCGACCGCGACGTAGATCAGGTCGAGCACGAGCAACTGGGAGTGCAACGCCGACAGCGCGGCGAGCCGGAACGTCGTCTCCTGGACCGCGGTCGTCATCACGACGTCGGCCACCTCGGCCAGCGGCGAGCGCGGGAACGAGGTGACGGCGACGGTCAGCGCGCCGTGGTCGGCCGCCTCGGACAGCACCTCGACGACCTCGCGGGTGCGCCCGCTGTGCGACAGACCGATCGCCACGTCGCCCGCCTCGAGCAGCGCGGCGTTGGTGAGCGCCGTGTGCGGGTCGGGGCGGTGCCAGCACGGCACCCGGATCCGTTCGAGGCGGAACGCCATCTCACGGGCCGCATTGCCGGAGCTGCCCAACCCGAACAGTTCGACCCGCCGCGCCTGCGCGACGGCTGCCGCCACCCGGTCCACGGCGGCGAGGTCGACCTGTCCGGCCGTGTCCTGGATCGCCCGGCCGTCGGCCGACGCGACGACGTCCAGCAGATGGCTGAGCGGGTCGTCGGGGCCGATCTCGCGGTCGATGTCGGTGTCCCAGCGGGCCTGCGCCGCCCGGCCGGTCTCGGTGGCGACGGCGACCCGCAGCTCGGCGTAGCCCCGGTAGCCGAAGGTGCGGCAGAAGCGGGTGACCGTGGCCGTCGAGGTGCCGGCCCGCTCGGCGAGGTCGACGATCGTGGAACGGGCGGTCTCCTCGGGGTCACCGAGCAGCCGCGCGCCGACCCGCTGGAGAGCCTCGGGCAGGGTCGGCAGCTCGGTGCGGACGCGGCCCAGCAACCCGGTCCCAGCCATCGGCATTCCTTTCACTTCACCCTTGTGGTGAGCAAAATTATGATTGAACGTTGATGTATGTCAATACTTTGTGCATCGACAATCCTCGTTCTCGGTGCCGACTGTGGCGGCTCGTCGACCCGGGCGGTCGTGACGACGTCTGACGGGCGGATCGTCGGCCGCGGCCGGGCCGGCGCCGGCAACCCGGTCGCCCAGCCGCCGGCCGAAGCAGCTTCCGCCCTGGTCGCGGCGGCGCGGGAGGCCCTGGCCGGGCACGACCCGGCGCGGGTGGCGGGGGCCGTGGTGGGACTGGCCGGACGGTCGGCCCTGGACCGGCCGACGGTGGCGTCGATCTATCTGGACGCCTGGCGGGCCACCGGGCTGACGTGCCCGCTACGGACGGTGGGCGACGCGGTGGTGGCGTTCGCGGCCGGAACGCCGGCGCCGTCGGGCACGGTGTTGATCGCCGGGACCGGGGCCGTCGCGGTGCAGATCGTCGAGCGGTCGGTGGGCCGTACCGCCGACGGGCTCGGCTGGCTGCTGGGCGACGAGGGCGGCGGCTTCTGGCTCGGCCTCGAAGCGGCGCGGCTGACCGCCCGGGCGCTGGCCGTCGGCCGCCGCGCGGGCGGGCCACTGGTCGACGCCGTGTCCCACGCCGTGGTCCGCGCCGCCGCCCCGCCCGGCCGCACCGGTCCCGCACCTGCCTCCCCCGGGCAGCTCGTCGGGCCGCCCGCCGGATCGACGGGTGCGGCGCCCCCCGCGGCGGCCGACGGCTTCGTCACCGCGTTCTACGCCTTGCCCCGCGATCGGGTGGCGGGGCTGGCCCCGCTCGTGCTCGACGCCGCCCGCGTCGGCGACCGGGACGCACACCGCCTGATCGAGGCAGCCGCCGACCGGCTCGCCGCCACCGTGCGCGCCGTCCCGCCCGGTCGCGGGCCGCTCGTCCTGGCCGGCGGCCTGCTCACCGGCCCGCCGGAGCTTCGCGCCGCGCTGTTGGCCCGCCTCCGACGCCGCCCGGTGACGGTCGCCGGAGACCCCGCCTCCGCAGCGGCCTGGCTCGCCGCCCGCGAGCTCGTGCCCGCCGGCACCGAACACGGCGCATTCGTCACCCCGCCCGCGTGATGGCGGGCCCCGGCGACCGGACCGCCGGCACAGCCAGCGCCATCAGACGACATGGCGCCCCTCGTCGACCCGAAGCCCGCCTACTGGAACCCCGGCGACGGGCTGGAGTTCACCGGCATGCGGATCCGCGACACGTACGCCGACGGCATCAACTTCTCCAACGGCACGCGTAACTCCCGGGTGTTCAACTCGTCGTTCCGCACCACCGGCGACGACTCCCTGGCCGTCTGGGCCAATCCGCGGGTGAAGGACGCCAGCGTGGACGTCGCGCATGGCAACCGCTTCCTGAACAACACCATCCAGCTGCCCTGGCGGGCGAACGGCATCGCGATCTACGGCGGCCACGGCAACACGATCGAGAACAACCTGATCTACGACACGATGAACTACCCCGGCATCATGCTGGCGACCGACCACAGTCCGCTGCCCTTCTCCGGCACCACGCTGATCGCCAACAACGCCCTCTTCCGGGGCGGTGGCGTCTTCTGGAACGAGGACCAGGAGTTCGGGGCGATCACGCTGTTCCCGGCGACCACGGACCTCACCGGCGTCACCATCCGTGACACCGAGATCCACGACTCGACCTACGACGGCATCCAGTTCAGGAACGGCGGAGGCAACATGCCGAACGTCGCGATCACCAACGTGAAGATCGACAAGTCGAACAACGGCGCCGGCATCCTGGCCATGAGCGGCGCTCGCGGCAACGCCGTCCTGACCAACGTCACCATCACCAATTCGGCCGACGGCAACATCGTGAAGGAACCCGGTTCCACCTTCTCCATCACCGGCGGTTGACCCCGCCCGACAATCGCGGCGTGAGGTGTCCCCGGCTTCGGCCGGGGACACCTCACGCCAGGAAGAAGGCCGCAGGGGTCGGCAGGCGAATCCTGTCCCGTCGCCCCGCGACGGGACGGGCTGCCGTCGGGACGGATCAGCATCCGGGAGCGTCCGCGTCCGGCTCGCACGTCGATCTTCGTGATGGCAGGCTGAGCTCACCTGCGCCGTCGGCGGGCCGGCCGCCGACGGGTTGCCGATGTTCAGAGGGAGACGATCGACCCGATGGCTGCGGACGTCACCAGCACCGCCGAATGGCAGGCCCTGCACAGGCACGCCGAGGAGATCCGCGGGGTCCACCTGCGCGACCTGTTCGCCGCCGACCCCCGCCGCGGCCAACGGCTGGCCGTCGAGATGGCCGACTTCTACGTGGACTACAGCAAGAACCTCGTCACCGACGCCACGCTCGGCTTGCTCACCGCGCTGGCCTGCCGCGTCGGGCTGACCGACCGGATCGCCGCGATGTTCTCCGGGGCCCACCTGAACGCCACGGAGGACCGGGCCGTGCTGCACACCGCGCTGCGACTGCCCCGCGGCGCCTCGCTGATCGTGGACGGGCAGGACGTGGTCGCCGACGTGCACGAGGTGCTGGACCGGATGGCGGCGTTCGCGCGGACCGTACGCTCGGGGCAGTGGCGCGGGCACACCGGTGAGCGGATCCGCACCGTGGTCAACATCGGCATCGGCGGTTCCGACCTCGGCCCGGTCATGGCGTACGAGGCGCTAAAGGCCTACCGCGACGGCGGGCTGACCTGCCGGTTCGTATCGAACATCGACCCCACCGACATCCACGACAGCACCGCGGACCTGGACCCGGCGACGACGCTGTTCGTGGTGGTGTCCAAGACCTTCTCCACGCAGGAGACCCTGGCGAACGCCCACCAGGCGCGGCGGTGGCTGCTGAGCGGGCTCGGTGACGACGAGGCCGCGGTCGCCCGGCACTTCGTCGCGGTCAGCACCAACGCGCAGCGGGTCCGCGACTTCGGCATCGACCCGGAGAACATGTTCGGCTTCTGGGACTGGGTGGGCGGCCGGTACTCCCTGCCCTCGGCGGTGGGCCTGTCGGTGATGTTGTCCATCGGGCCGGAGCGCTTCCGGGAGATGCTGGACGGCTATCACGCCGTGGACGGGCATTTCCGCACGGCGCCGCTCGAGCGCAACGTGCCGGTGCTGCTGGGACTGCTCAATGTCTGGTACACGAACTTCCTCGGCGCGCAGACCCACGCCGTGCTGCCGTACTCGCAGTACCTGCACCGGCTCCCCGCGTACCTGCAGCAGCTCACCATGGAGAGCAACGGCAAGTCGGTCACGGTCGACGGCGCCCCGGTGTCGCACGACACCGGGGAGATCTTCTGGGGCGAGCCCGGCACCAACGGCCAGCACGCCTTCTACCAGCTGATCCACCAGGGCACCCGGCTGGTGCCCGCGGACTTCATCGCCTTCAGCGAGCCGAACCACGACATCGGCGACATGCACGACCTGTTCATGTCGAACTTCTTCGCCCAGACCGCCGCGTTGGCCTTCGGTCGTACCGCCGAGCAGGTCGCGGCGGAGGGCACTGCGGCGGAGCTGGTGCCGCACCGCGTGATGGCCGGCAACCACCCCACCACCTCGATAATCGCCCCCAAGCTGACCCCGGCCACGTTCGGGCAGCTGGTGGCCCTCTACGAGCACATCGTGCTCGTGCAGGGCGCGATCTGGAGCATCAATCCGTTCGACCAGTGGGGCGTCGAGTTGGGCAAGGTGATGGCCAACCAGCTCGCGCCGCTGCTGCACGGGACGGACCCGGATCTCGGCGGCACCGACCCGTCCACGGCCGCCCTGATCCGCCGCTACCGCCGGCAGCGCGGACGCGACTGACGCCCGGAGTCGCCGCGGCCGGATCCGTCCGGCCGCAGCGACAGCGCGCTCGGGGCCGGGTGTGCCGGCCGCAGCGCTGCGGGTGCCAGAAGGGTTCGGCGGGCGGGGCGCCTACCGGTCGCCGGGGCGGACCGTGGGGCTGGGCGTGGCAGCCGGCGAGGGCGCACTGGCCCCGGGGGCTTCGATCACCTTCCGGTCGAGGCTGACCTGTGCGGTGCCGGTGCCGCCGACCCGGATGTCGTCGTACGCCTTGAGCTGGCGGTCCGGGCCGAGGTAGAGCACCGACATGGCCAGCGGCGTCGGCTCCTCGCCTTCGAGCCCCCGCAGCCCCGCCCCACCGGTGGACCCCTGCACGGCCAGTCGCGTGGTCACCTGACCGGTGGGTGGCAGCACCGTCACCTCGCGGCGGTGCGTGTGCCCCGCGAGCACGACCGGCGTGACACCGTTGAGCGCGGCGGCGGACGCCGGATCGTGCACCAGCGCGATGTCCACGGGCGCGTCCAGGGCCCGGATCGTGGCGGCGAGGCGTTCCCCGGCGCCCTCGACCGTCGTCGGCGGCTCGTCCCAGGGACCGGCGGCCTCGTCCCGTTTGTCGGGGGTGAAGCGGGGGTCGGCGATACCCGCGATCCTGAGCCCCGCGACCAGCGTGACGGAGTTGTCGAGCACGACCGCGTTGGGCTGGCTGGCCACGGCGGCAGCGGTGCGGGGCGAGTCGTGGTTGCCGCGGATGTAGACGTAGGGCACGTCGAGCTGACCGATCATGGAGACGTAGTTCGTCTCGGGTTCGCTGCCCCAGTCGGTGATGTCGCCGGTGTCGATCACCGCGTCGATGTCGTACTGCTCGACGACGGTCCTGATCACCGGCCAGGCGGCCGGGTTGAGGTGCAGGTCCGAGACGTGCAACAGTCGAGTGGTGTCCGGGGACGCCTGGTAGATCGGCAGGCTGGACACGCTGGCGTACAGCTTGCCGACGTTACCCACCAGCCGTTGCAGCTGCTCGGCGTACCGGCCGTAGTCGTCGGCGATCCGCTGCGCGTCGCCGATCAACGCGGGTGCGTTGGCCAGCAGCCCCTCGTAGCGCGGCTCCGCCAGCGCCTGCGGTCGCAGTGTCGCGGCGGCGGTGCCGAGGGTACCGCCGGTGATCAGCAGTGCCAGGCCGCCGGACCAGGCGACCCGGCGGACGGACCGGAAGGTCACGGCCGCGAGCAGCATCGACGCCAGGACAGCCACCCCGAGCGTACGCAGCCCGAGGCGCACCAGCGCGTCCCGGAGGTCCTGCGGTGCGCTCTCCCCGGCGCGGGCGAGAGCCGCGGGATCGTTGATGAGCGCCTCGGTGCGTCGTTGGTCCAGCGAATCGAGGCGGACGGTCAGCCGGGCCGGACCCTCGTGGCTGTCGAGGAAGAGTGATCCCAGGGGTGGCACTGCCACCTCGGTGCCTCCGTCGGTGGCGAGGGTCACGTGGAACGCGACCCGGAACGGGCCCACGTCGCTCTCGCCCCTGGCACCCAGCAGGACACCGACCGTGACGCCGATGGCGGTGACGGCCACGAGCGCGGCCCCGGCCATGAGCCGCCTGGCCCATCGGGAGCGGACGAGTCGAGACGCGCCGGTCCCGATGCCTCCCAGGCTCGACATCACGTCGCGGTGGCGCGATCGACGGGCACCGGGGTGTGGGGTCACGGTCGGAGTCCGATCTGTTGCTCGGGAGGGGCGGCCGGAAGCGCAGCACCATGACTCCGGTCCCGACCGGACATACGCCTTCCGGCTGTCCGGGCCTACCCGGAACCTGCATGCATGCAACAATCCCTGCGGCTGTCACGCTACCCGTAGGAACGCGGACCGGCCAGATCCACTCACGGCCCCGGCCCTCCGGCGCGGGGATCCGATTGCCCCCTCTCCGGCTCGGACGGGCGAGCGGCGTACTCCGACGGTCCGTTACGGCCGAGGCCCCTGCGGGACCTTCACGCGGCGATCCGTGGTGCGCCGGTCGCGGATTCGTCCAGCTCCGCCGGCGAACCGCTGACGGACGGACCGACGGTGGTCGGCGTGCCGGGCGAGGCGCTCGGGCGAGGGCCGGGGGTGGTCCCGTCGCCGGGCGGCGGTGTTGGCGTGGCGCTGCTCGGCGAGGGGTCCGTGCTAGGCGAGGGGTCGACGGGCGGAGGGGTGGTGACCTGGGGGTCCCCGGTCGCCGGCGGGCTGGCGGGCGGCTGCGGGCCACCTGCGGGGTCGTGCCCCGGCGAGGGCGGGTCGCTGTCCTCCGGGTTCGTGCGCGGCTCCGGCACGGCATCGGAGGCCGGCGTGGAGGCAGCTCCGCCGGCCGGCCTGCCACCCCGGGTCGCGGGGGCGGAGGCGGACGGCGGAGCGGGTTCGACGACGGGCGACGCGATCTGGCTGACCACCCGGTCACACGGAAGACCGTTGACGGAGAACGCGACCGGAGCCTTCAGGCGCTCGGCCTCGACCGTCCCGCGCAGCGCCGCCGACAGGGTCGCACCGGGCGCCAGCGGCCTGGCCGGGGCGAGGGTCACACGGCGGCGGTCCTGGTCCCAGGACGGGCCGGCGGTGAGGACCCGGTGACCGGGAGGCAGTGCGAACGCCAGTGACCAGTCACGCAGCCACTGCCCCCCGACGTTGGTGACGGCCAGGTCGGCGCGGAAGCTGCCGTCCGGCATCGGGTGGGCGGTGTACCGGGCGGCGCAGCCGCCGGACTGCGCCCCGGTGCCGCCGGCGTCGCTGTCCGCGGCATCGTCGAGGGCGGTCAGGCCCGGCAGCTGTCCGACGAGTACTGCGGCGAGCAGGACCGCCGGTACTCCGACGGCGAACCGGGAGCGGATCCCGCGCAGGCGTGCGGGGCCCGATGCCTGGGCGGTCCCGAGGGACGTGTTTCCGGTGTGGGCGGGGGTCCTCGGGCCGCCGGTGAGCCGCCGGGTCGCTCCGGTGGCAGCCGGCAGGTCGGGCACCGGGCGCGCAGGCCGCACCGCCGTCTCCGCGTCGGCGGCGCCCTGGAGGGCGGCCGCCACCTCGGCGGCCGGCGGCCGGCGACCCGCCTCCGGTGACAGGCAACGCCGCAGCAGGTCGGCCACCTGGTCCGGCAGTCCGGCAGCGGACGGGATGCGGGCGCCGCCGCGGCCGTTCCGCAGACCGGCGGGATCCTGCCCGGTGAGGCACTCGACCAGCACCAGCCCCAGGGCGAAGACGTCACCGGCCGGTGCCGCCGTGGCACCGGCCGCCTGCTCCGGAGCCAGGTATGCCGGTGTGCCCCAGATCAGGCCCCCGTCGTCGGCCGGGTCCTGGCCGACGCCCGCGGCGATGCCGAAGTCGACGACCCTGATGCCACGGGAGCCGAGCATCACGTTGCCGGGCTTGACGTCACGGTGGACGAGTCCGTGTGCGTGTGCGGCGGAGAGAGCGTGCGCCACGGCGGCGCCGATCCGGGCGACCTCGGACCAGGGCATCCGTCCGGACCGGCGTAGGCGGGCGGCCAGGGTCTCGCCGTCGACGAACTCCATGACCAGGAAGGGCGCCGGTCGCCTACCCAGGCGCCGCTGCTCGCCGTAGTCGTAGACGCCGGCGACGTGCGGGTGGTCGAGCCCCGCCGCGGCGAGCGCCTCACCGCGCAGCCGCCCCCGCGCAGCCGGGTCGTCCAGCAACTCCGCGGAGAGCATCTTCACGGCGACCGTACGCTGCAACCGCAGGTCGAAACCGCGCCAGACCACCGCCATGCCGCCCTGCCCGACCGGTTCGTCGAGCCGGTAGCGCTGGTGCAGGAGTCGCATCGTGATCGTCTCCCCGGTCGTCGTCCGGCGTCGGCGCGGTCGTCGCGGGCTTACGCTGCGGTCGCGCCGATGTCTCCGTCGACGCAGGGCGGTACCCGGCACCCGTGATCCAAAACTCCTGCTCAGCAGCCCTCTCGCCAGCAGCGGGGATCGTCACACAACCGTCATGGGTTCGCGGTGGCGCCGCCACATGCCGGGGAAGTTCTTGAACAGGCGGCACGACGGAGAGGAGGGTCGGCGATGGGCGGACGGCACGACCGGATGCGTCCGGCGCTGGCGGTTCTCCCGGCGGTGGTCCTGCTCGTCACGGGCTGCACGAGTCCACCCGCGGCTCCGCGGCCCAGCCCCGCGCCGCTGCCCACCACCCGACCCGGCACGGTCGCCCGGGCGGAGGTGGGCGACCGGCTCACCGTGACCGCCGCCGTCGACCGGGTCATCACCGACACCGCGTTCGTCGTACGCGACGCCGACCTGACCGACGGGACCCTGCTCGTGCTGACGGCGGGCCCGTCGGCGCCGGCTCCGCCGCAGCTCGTGACCGTGCGGGGCACCGTTATCCGGTTCGCCCACCGCGACCTCAGCGACCGCTACCGCCTCGGATCCCCGGGACCGTACCGAGCCTTCGAGGGTGGGCGGGCGCTCGTCGCGCAGGAGTTGACGGTCCGGGAGTGAGCCGCCTCGACGCGGCGGGGGTTCCCGCGCGCCGTGCCGACCCGAGCGGCTTTCCGGTCGCTCATCCAACGGAGGAGCAGCATGACAGTCAGTGCCCTTGTCAGCGCCATCGTCGTCGGTCTCGTCGCCGGCACGCTGGGTCGCCTCGTGGTGCCGGCACGCGACGCCATACCGCTCTGGTTGGCGCTGGTCCTGGGCGTCACCGCTGCCCTGCTCGCGACCATTCTCGCCGTGCTGGTCGGTGTCGACGCCCGCGGCATCGGCCTGCTCGGGGTCGTCGGCCAGGCGGGTTGCGCCGGCCTCACCGTCATCCTCGTCACGATCGGCGCCGGCCGCCGTCAGCCTTCCCGCTAGCCTTCCCCCGCACCAGGCGTTTCCGGGATTCCGCCGCCGGCGGCCGCCTATGGTGGGAGCGACGCGACGGACCGGTTGGACACCGCCGGGGACGATGGGCGAGCAGCATGGATCGGTTCCTGGAGGCTGTCTGGGACACGAGCAGCGTGAGCGGTCGCCTCGTGACCAGCGTCGTCCTGATCCTGCTGGCCGTCGTGCTCGCCGCTCTGGTCGGCCGCCTGGCCACCCTGCGGGTGGACGACACCGCCAACCGCTACTACCTGCGCAAGGCGGTGCACTACCTCACCGTCGTGGCGTTGCTGTTCGCGCTGGCGCTGCTGTGGCGGCCATTCGCCGGCCGGGTCGGTGTGGTCTTCGGCCTGCTCGCCGCCGGTCTCGCGCTGGCCATGCAGGAGGTCATCGGCGCGTTCGCCGGGTGGGTCAGCATCCTCACCGGACGGCAGTTCCGCGTCGGTGACCGGATACAGATGTGCGGGGTACGCGGTGACGTCCTGGACATCACCCCGCTGCGCACCCGCATCCTGGAGAGCGGCTCCTCCTCCGACCCGGAGTCCTGGATCCGCGGCCGCCAGTACACCGGGCGGGTGGTCTCCCTGTCGAACCGCTTCGTGTTCAGCGCGCCGGTCTACAACAGCAGCACGGTGCTGGACCATCTGTGGGAGGAACTGACCCTTCCCGTCCCCTACGAGGCGGACTGGCACCTGGCGGAGCGCATCCTGTGCGAGGAGGCGGAGAACACCTCCTCGACGGTCGAGGCGCGGCGGGCCATCGACCAAATGCGCCGCCGCTACCCGGTCGCCGAGGCGGAGGTCGATCCGCGCGTGTTCGTCCGCGCCACCCCCAACTGGGTCGAGCTGTCGGCACGGTTCGTGGTGCCGGTACGCGCCGCCCGACAGGTCAAGGACCAGGTCACCCGGCGGGTGCTGGACCGCTTTGCCGAGAACGGCATACGTGTGGCGTCGGTGACGCAGGACATCACCGTCCACCCGCCCCAGGCGTCGGCTACCGGCGCCGCCCCGGATGGTCGCCGGTGAGGGACGCCGACCGCCGGGCGTACCAGCGACGGCCCGGCGTGGCGGTGACGCCGTGCAGCACGGTGCTCGCGACCACCACCAGGCTGCCGGCGGCCCACAGCCGGGGATCCCGGGCTCCCTCCTGCTCGCTGTGGGTGAGATAGAACAGTGCCGACACACCGATCGGCCCGAACCAGCCCAGGAACGCCACATCCCGCCAGGGCATCCTCAGCACGGGCTTCAGGGCGAGCACCACCGGCAGGCGGCGCAGCACCAGCACCGCGACCGCGAAGACGGCCAGGGGCCAGCCCAGGTCGCGCCAGCCACGCCACGGCACCTCGGTGCCGAGCAGGAAGAACAACGGCAACACCAGGTAACGGGTCAGCGCGTCGTCGAGCTGCTGCTCCGACGCCCGCGACCGGTTCCCGATGACCGCGTTGTAGGCGAGACCGGCGACGAACACCGCGAGAATCCCGTCCGTGCGGGCCACGCGGGCGACTCCCAGTGCCGCGACGCTGAGCACGAGCGTGAAGATCAGCAGGGAGCCCTCATCCACGTCCTCCCGCGCCTCGGCCGTCATGACGGCCCGGCCGGCTGCGTAGCCGACCGTCGCACCGACCACCAGCGCCCCCAGCACTGCCCACACCGCCTCCCCCAGGTGGCTGCCGAAGGATTCGGACGTGACGGCGGAGAGCGCGAGCACGACGAAGAGGAAGGCGAGCCCGTCATTGGCGCCGGATTCGCCGCTGATCACCTGCCGCAGCCGAGCCGGCAGTTGCCGCTCGGCTGGTCCCCCCGAGACGACGCTGGCGGCCAGGACCGGGTCCGTCGGTGTCACGCAGGCGCCCAGCAGCAGTGCCAGGGCGACGGGAAGACCGAGGACCAGCCAGGCCAGGCCGGCGCTGACCACCGCCATCGCGGCCATCGCGGCGGCGAGGAGCACGCCAACCGGACGGATCACCGACCGGTAGTCCGGCAGCGGGAAGCGCAGCGCGACGGCCATCAGGGAGATGGCCAACAGGACCCGGCTCGCCTCCAGCGTCAGGACCGACGCCTCGTGGTGGGGCAGGTCGATCAGTCCGAGAACCGGACCGACCAGTACGCCCACCAGCAGCGCGAGCAGCGGCTCACTGACCGGTGCCCGACGGATGGCGCTGGACCAGAAGGCCAGCAGCACCCCCAGGAGCCCGACCAGGGCGTACGCGAGATGCAACGGGTCCACCCTCGGCCGCTACCCCGTTCCCCGCCCCTCACACCCGCCGGCGGCGCCGTTCCCCGCAGCGACGACGAACCGCACCAGTGCCACCATCGCTGCGACGAAGGTGACGAGGGCTCCGGCGACTCCCACCACCGCGCACGCACGCTGCCGCGTCGCCTCGCGGGCGCGGCAGAACTGCCGGTGCCAGCCCCGACGGACACCGCGCGGGGAATCCCGGGTTGCGCCACGATGAGCGGGTGACGTCGACGAACCGGGCACCGTGAGCCGGCCCCGCACCGTGTCCGCGCGGCTCGCCGAGATGCGGGAGAGCTTCTGGCTCGTGCCGGCGGCCTTCGCGGTGGGCGCGGTGGCGGCGGCGGTCGGCCTGTCGGTCCTGGAGCTGCAGGTGGCCCTTCCCTTCGAGGGGATCCTGCCCAGCGGCCCCGCCGGTGCCCGATCGCTGCTGTCGTCGATCATCACCGCGATGATCTCCTTCACCGCGCTGGTCTTCTCCATCACGGTGGTGGCCCTGCAACTGGCCAGCAGCCAGTACTCCCCTCGGGTCCTGCGGACCTTCTTGCAGGACCGGATCATCCAGGCGACGCTCGGTACGTTCGTGGCCACCTTCCTGTTCGCGATGGTGGTGCTCGCCGCGCTGCCAGCCCGGGACGGAGAGCGGTTCCCGGAACTGTCGCTCGCGGTGTCCATGTCGCTCGTCCTGGCCAGCAGCGGCACTTTCATCTACTACCTGCACCACATCACCACCGTGATGCGGGTGTCGCACATCATCGCCTCGATCGGCACGCAGACACGACGATCGATCGCCCGGCTTCCCGCGACGGACGAGCCGGAGGCGGTGGTCCCCGGCGCGGTCACGCAGACCGTGCTCGCCCCGGAACCCGGGATGATCAGCAATGTCGATCTCGCCCTGCTCGCCCGCCTGGCACGCGAGTACGACTGCGCCTTCGCCGTCGTTCCCGCGCCGGGTGACTTCGTCGCCGCGGGAGCACCCCTGGTGCGCGTGCACCGGACAGCCAGGGGTACGGCTCGTCCGGTGCCGACCGACCGGGTCGACCAGGGCGTGACCATCGGCGTAGAACGCACCCCGGGGCAGGACGTCGCTTTCGGCTTCCGGCAGTTGGCCGACATCGCCGAACGCGCGCTGTCCCCGGCGGTCAACGACGTCACCACCGCCGTACGGGCCGTGCAGGAGACGCACGACCTCCTGCGCCGGCTGGCGACCCGCCCCGATCCGACCCACGTGGTCCGTGACGACGACGGTACGGTGCGCGTCCGCGTCGACGGAGTCCCGTACGACACCCTCCTGGCCATGATCGTCGACGACATTCGACTCGTCGCCAGCCAGCAGCCGCGCGTCGCGCGACTGTTGGACGCCCTCCTGCGCGACCTCGCGACCGTCGCGCTTCCCGTTCATCAGTCCGCCATCGGGCGTCGGCGACCGCCGCCGGCCGTCGACAGCCACTGACGACCGGGCCGGGTGGCGCCGGGCAGACGGCGTGCTCCGTGCTCGTCCGCCCCGATCGGTTGACGGCCGCCCTGGTAGGCGGTCGGGACCCGTCGACCGAGCCGTTCTCCACCGCCACGCAGGCCGGCAGGCCGGCGGCCGAACAGCTACGTCGGACGAAGGGTGTGAGTTGCCAGCCGGTGCAGAGAGCAGCCCTGCTCCTGCCAGACCGAGCCCAGCGCCCTTGGCTGATGTCCCGCTACCGGCCGTGGTCGACGACGTCGGCGAGGCTGCTGCCGTCACCGAGCCGTGACCGGGTGAGCACGCTCAGGCTTCCGTCGGTCTCCAACACCACCGCCGCGAGGTCGTGGAGGTCGCCCACCCCCTGGCTACGTGCGGCCTGCCGGATCTCGCTCTCCGTGACCCGGCAGCCTCGCGCGGCGGCGTGCCGCAGCTGCCCGTCGCTTAGCAGGATGGTCGGACGTGCCTTGATCAGCCGCTGTGCCGGCGGCCAGCGCACACCGAGCAGCGCGACCACGTACTGCAATGCCACCAGCAGCGCCAACGCGAGGATTCCCTCCGCCAGGGAGACGTCACGCGACAGCAGGATCGTGGCCAGGGTGGAACCCAACGCGACAGTGACCACCAGATCGAACGCATTGAGCTTGGACAGGGTTCGTTTGCCGGACAGCCGAAGGATCAGGACCAGCGCCGGGTAGACGATGACGGCGACGACCAGCAACCGGAGCAGGTCGGCGGGGTTCTTCAGCACCATCGCAGTGCCGTACCCGCGATGTCCGCCTGGCACGCGCAGGCAGGCCGATCGAGCGCTCCCGTCGGCGCACCGCACAAGGTGGCCGTGTGTGTTGGGGCCCGAGGACGGGTAGCGACAGAACGACCGCACAACCAACGCGAATGCTGCATATTGGCACAAGAATCTGCAGTAGTCGCCCAGCAGCCCGCCTGCCAACCAGAAGACGCCATGCGCAAGTCACGCCGCGACTTCACCCGATCGGAGGGAGCGTTCCCCCGCCGAACCCGACGACGGGCCGCCGGCGTCGTACGGATGATCATTGCTTTGATCCTGGCCGGTGGCGCCTACACGCTGTTCACGCCGACTGCCCAGGCTCAGGAGGAGCCGCGGTTGAGTGCTGCCGCCGCCGAGGGCGAGGCGTTGTTCGAGGTCGGCTGCATCACCTGCCACGGACGCAGCGCCGGAGGCATCGAAGGGCGCGGAGACTTCTGGGAACGCCCCTGACAGCAGATCATCGAGCAGCGGAAACCGGTGACCACCCGGGCTCGGACAGAACGTCGCCGAGTTTCACGGCGGGCGCGCTCGACGGAACCCGTCGGCTGCATCACGACCCGCCACCGGTGTACGTCGAACCGCTGGAGGCACCGACGGCACACGACGAGGACCGACGCATCGCCCGCTTGGTGGTGTACGTGCTGCGCGACGATCCTTCCATCGGCCGGCCGGGCCCCGACGCCAATGGCATCTATCAGTACGCCTTCCGCGGCTACCGCCTCACCCACCGGCGGACTGTTCCGCACCCCCGTCCGCGGCGCGGAGAACACGGGCCGGTTGGCGTGCCCGGGACCTTCCGGTCGTGCCCGCCGTCGGCGGCCGTCGTCAGTCACTGACCACCTGGCCCTGGCGGCGCCAGCGGACGGCGGTCCGCACCCGTCGACGGGTGCGGCGCGAATGCGGTCAGCGGGAGGGTTCGGGTGCGTCGTCCCGCCGCTGCCATTCGTCGCCGGGCCGCGCCGCCGGCGGGTGGAGCTGCTGGCGCAGGGCCGCGATCTCGGCGCGGAGGACAGCGATGTCCTCGCTCGTCGCGGCGGCCGGCTGCCCCTTGTCGGAGACCCGCTCCACGATCCAGGTGGCCAGCGAGCCGGTGACGAAACCGATCAGGCCGATCCCCCCGACCATGAGCCCCAGTGCGACGAAGCGCCCGGCGGCGGTAACCGGGTAGTGGTCCCCGTAGCCGACGGTGGTGATGGTCACCGCCGCCCACCAGAGGGCGTCGTCGAACGAGACGATGTTGGCGTCCGTGGCGGACTGCTCGGTGTCGAGCACGGCCAACGCGGACACCAGCACGAGCAGCATGGTGGTCACGCCGACATAGATGGCGAGCCGGCCCCGGGCCCACGTCTCCGTCCTCCGGCTGAGAGCCAGCACCACGGTGACCAGCCGCAGTGCCCGCAGCGGCCGGAGGACGGGCAGCGCCAATACGGCCAGATCGAACAGGTGGTCGCGCAGGAACCGCCGCCGGTGCTCGGTCAGCGCCAGACGCACCAGGAGGTCGACCCAGAACGCCAGCCAGATGATCACGGTGGCGAACTCGCATGTCCGCTGCCAGTGCCTGCCCATGTCGGGCCGGAGGATCGGCGCCGCGTAGACGACGAGGAAGACGACCGACAGGACTGTCAACGGGAGTGCCGTCCGGCGTTCCCAGTTCGCCGCCCTATCAGCGGGCCGCGTGCGGTTTCTCGCCTGCATGACCGGTTCCACCCCGAAATTTTTCGTGTATGCATGCAATCATTGGCTGGTGGGACTTTACGCGGAAAGCGGTACCCGGTCGACTCCCGGCGGCAAGGATCTGGTCGACGGACTCTCGGCTCTCAGCCGCACCATGGTGGGAATCACCGCTCGGACCCTGGCGACCCTGGATGTCGAGGTCACCCTGTCGCAGTACCGGACCCTGGTCGTCCTCGCCTCGCGGGGCCCGCTGCGCACCGTGGACCTGGCGACTGCGCTGCACGTGCACCCGTCCACGGCGACGAGGACCTGCGATCGTCTGGTACGCCGAGATCTCGTGGCCCGGCACCACCGGCCCACGGACCGGCGGGTCGCCCTGCTCTCGCTCACCGAGGCCGGCAAGACACTGGTCGGCAACGTCATGCGGCACCGGACCGAGGAGATCCGACGCCTCGTACAGGCCGTCGCCACCAGCCCGCGGACGACCGCCGAGCTGATCGACTCACTGGTGATCGCGGCCGACGAGCCCACGGAGGAACAGTGGTGGCACCGTTGGGAGCGATGTGTCGTGCTCCCCCAGGCAGCGCCCTGAGGAATCTTTATGGCGGATGGTGTAGCGCTCGCCTCCGCGCAGTCGCTGATGATGCCGGAGAAGCCGATGTCGTTGCCGCCGATCTGCACGGTGACCAGCGTCGTGTCCGGGGTGATCGCGCTGAGCTGCGGGGGCAACGAGATGCCCAGTGCGCCGCTGCCGCCGACGAGGATGTCCTCGGTGGTGGCGCCGGAGCAGCTCACGTCGGCGAGCGCCGACGAGCCGACGGAGGCGGCGACCAGCGACGGGTAGTTGCGGTTGGAGCGCAGACAGTTCAGGTTGACCTGGGTGGGGATCAGCGGGCCGCAGGTGTACGAGTCGCCCAGCGCGACGTAGCGCCCAATAGGTACGGCGGCGTTGGCCGGTGCGGCGAGGGTGAGCAGCACACCGGCGGTGGCCGCGGCGAACGCGGCCAGCCGGCTGGCGGCCCGGAGGAACGACAGGCGGGGACGGATCATGATCTCCCAGAGGGGATCACGGTGGGTGCCGTTCTGTCCGCGCCGTCGCGGAACGTCAATATCGATGGCCATTGCTGCAGCCGGCTTTCGACGCCGGAGACGATGCGCGGCGGGTGGCCGACATCCTGCCAGGCGGTGTCGGTGGTGCCTGCTTCAATGCGGCGGACGTTCGGAGCCGGGAGGGCGCGGATCAGTGGGCACCTGGGGCAGCGGAAACTTCGACGACGACACGGCCGCCGACCACCTGTCGGGCTGACCGACCGGCTGGTCGCCGAGGTCACGGAGGCGATCTCCGGCGACCCGGTCGGCATCGAGCCCGACGAGTACTGGGGCGTCGCGGTGCCCTGCAACCTTGAGCTGCTGCACCTCATCACACGACAGAACTACGTCGGGGTCAGCCTGCCCGACCGGACGACGATCGCCGGCTGGAAGAGCAGATACCTGGCCGTCTGGGACCGGACGATCGACGGCTCGGAGCCCGGTCCGGAATACACCCCGCCCCTCCGTCCTGTTGGTGCGTCGCCGCGGTCTTGATCTTCCAATCGATGACCAGGGGCACGGCGTAGGCCCGGAGGGCGCGGTGCTCTCGGCGCGCTTCGGCGACCGGGTGATGTGCAGGTGGGCGATCGGCGTGCCGTCGGGCTCGTGGTGGCCGGTGCGACGGCTGTCGGCGCGAGGGCGAGTGCCTGAGCAGTCGACGCCGGACCCGTGCCGTGGCGGCGCGTGCGCCCCCGGCCGCGGGTCTCACGCGTCGCGCAGCGCGTCCTGCACCCCGGTCTCACGGCGGCCGAGGTGCGCCGGATCGCGGCCGGAGAGGAGATCCAGGGTGGCCTTCACGCAGGCGCCGTACTCACGGGTGGAGCTGATCCGCCACGTCCTGTCGTACCGGCGGGCGGTCTCGTCGCCGACCCCGTTGGCGTCGACGCCGAGCCGCCGGCACACCGTCACGGCGCGGGGCAGGTGGAAGGACTGGGTCACCACCGTCGCCCGCTCCACCCCGTAGACCCGCTTCGCGCGGGCGCACGAGTCGTACGTGTCGAAGCCGGCAGGGTCCACCGCCACCCTGGCCGCTGCCACGCCGTTGTCGATCAGCCAGCGCCGCATCGCGCCCGGCTCGTCGTAGTCGGGGTTCATGTTGTCGCCGGAGAGCAGGATGGCGCGCACCTTGCCGGTGGCGAGCAGCCGCCGGGCGATCTCCAGGCGGCCGGTGAGGAACGGCGAGGGGGTCCCGTCGGGGTGGACCTTGGTGCCCAGCACCAGGGCGACCGGCGCCTCCGGGACGTCCCGCTCAGTGAAGATGTGCCCGTCCGCCCCGCCGCGGATCCAGTGCACGCTGGCCAGGGTGCCGCCAGCCAGGAGCACCGCGCCGACGACGGCCGCGACGACGGCGCGGCGCAGCCAGCGCGTGCGCCGACGAGCGGCCGGGCGCGGCCTTCGGGTCAGCTTGGGGAGTCGGGGCCGCATGGGGCGAGTATCCCAGGGCCGCCCGACGACCGGTCCCGCCCCTGGCCGTGCGCGTTCGCCGGCGACGGAGAGCGGCTGACCGGCCCTCGGCGGCAGTGACGAACGCCGAGGCGGATCGGCACCTGTGGCGCCGATCCGGGCGCCACAGGTCGTGCTGCCGGCCGGCCGAGCGGTCAACCATGAGATGCCGGAAGCCGGCCCGCTTCTGAAACAGCGAGCCGGCCGGGCGTCTCCGAGGTCACCCCCGGGATGGATCAGGCAGGCACCGTCCCGTTGAGGTACGCGTTGATCTGGTCGATCTCCAGCGCGTTGAAGACCTCGGGCTGGGCGGCGGCCTGGTTCGAGTTGATGATCCGCTTGAACAGGTTGTAGTGCGCCATCGACCGTAGCCCGATGACGCGGTTGGGGGTGACCAGGTAACCGGTGCCGCCGGTGCTCCAGATGAGGTACATCAGTCCATCCTTAGTGACGATCTCAGGGGGAGTTCCGGGCGCCCCGGCATACGGGGCACCCGTCAGAACCGACTCGGGATTAATTCGCTGACCGTTCGGCTGGAAGATCTCGAGATGCAGGTGCGGGCCGGTGGAGCGGCCGGTGGATCCGACGTTGCCGATGTGCTGGCCGGCGGCCACCTGCACGCCCGTCCCGACTCTGGGAGCCTCCCGCATGTGCCCGTAGACACTCCGCCAACCGTCGGCGTGCGTGATGGTGACGTTGTGGCCGAGGCCGCTGGCGCTGTACGACACGCTGGTCACGGTGCCCGCCGCGATCGCACGGATCGGATAGCCGAGGATTCCCGAGTAGCTGTAGTCCGTGCCGTTGTGCATCCTGGACACGCCGGTGATCGGGTCCGTCCGCATCCCGTACGAAGATGTGATCGGCACCCACTTGTCGAACGGCCGGTTCCATCTCGGCGTCGCGCCGTACGCGGCTTCCGCGAGCCACGCCTCCGGAATGATGCCGGCTGCCAGCGTGGCGGTGACCAGGCCAAGCAGATGGCGGCGGCCGATGCCGCGCGACTCCGCCCCGTCCCCCGGCAGTGTTTCGTCGAGTGTCCGCATTCGGCCCCTTGCTCGCGATGAATGACGACCGGAAACAATCCGCACCGAGGAGACCACCGGCTGCGACTTCTGCCCACGTTCAGGTGGCCGCTGGTTCGGAACGGGCCGACCAACCCCTTCGGCGGCGAACCAGCGAGCCCGCATGCATCTGGGATCTTGGATATTAGGGTATCCAACTCCATTGGTGTCAAGACTCGGTTTCCGCCCCGGTCGGTACGGCCCGGAACCGCGTCGGCCGCCTCAGCGGCGTCGGCACCCCTCGAAGCCGGGACGTGCCAGGACGCCTACCCGGGGCCCGGGGTGCCAGGGTCAGGCGGCTCCGCGCCTCCGGCGGGCTGTCGAGGCGTACCTCGTACAGCCTCCCCTCGGCGTGCGCCGACGTCTGGTCCCCGTAGTGCGGCGAGAGGGGGTGGCCCGAGCTGCCGTGGCGGAGCACGTCGCGGATGCGGGTGCTGCCGGAGGGGCCGAACTCGACGACGAAGCGCCACGGCGCGCCCTCGACCACCTGGCCGTCGCGGTCGGGATACATCAGGCAGACGCTCTGCCCGCCGCCGCCGACCGGGGTCGGGGGCGATCCGTACAGCGAACGCAGCGCGTCCGACACCGCGGCCAGTGGATGCTGGTCCGCGATCCGGTTCGACCTGTCGTAGCGCCAGCCGGCGGGGGCGTCGCCGAATCTGTCGGCGAGTCGACGCGCCGCCTCGGTGAGGGCGTCGGCCACGACGACCGGCAGGTCCTCCGTCTCGCCGAGCCGCCGGCGGGCGTCCGCGTCCATCACCAGGTGATCCACCTGGAGGGTCACGTCGGTCATGGCGTCGGCGACGGCCGCGCCGAGCCGGCCGGTGATCCAGCGCTCGGTCAACACCCGGGTCAGCGCCCCGAAGACCAGAGGTGCGGCCTGACCGGCGTCGTCCCTGCCGTCCCAGGCCGCCAGCGACTGATGGCCGAACACGGCCAGCGGCAACTCCGGGGGATTCTCGTCGAGCGCCTTCAGCAGGGTGGGCAGGATGCGCTGGGCCCGGCCGTTGCGCAGGTCCATCTGCCACGCGCCGAAGTCGTCCGGGCATGCCGTCGGGGTCGCCGTCAGCAGCTCCTCGATCCGGTCGGCCCGGTACGGTCCGCCCCAGTCGCTGCCCAGGTGCGGGGCGACCCCGTCGGGCAGGATCTGGTGGTTGGCGCTGACCACGAAGCCCGCCGGCGGATCGACGACCTCCGGTAGCTCGTCGAACCCGAGGGTGGTGCTCCAGCGAGCGGCCACCTCGGCCGCGCCCGCCGGGGCAAGGCCCTCCCGACGGTCCCGGCGGGGCACGATTCCGGCCGTCCGCAGCGCGACCGTACCGTCCCGGGTCGCGACGACGAGGTTGAGCACGGGCACACCGAAGCCCCGCAGGGTTTCGCGGAACGCAGGGTAGTCGCGCGCCCGCCACATCCGCTGGCAGCTCTCGGCCTCGGTGGACGGGTGCAGACCACTCCAGTAGAGGGCCACCGGCTCCACGTCCGCGCCGCCAGGGTCCGGCAGGTCGACGTATCCCGTCCCGCCTGCGGCGCGCACGGAGATCCCGGTCCCGCCGCGCACCCGGACCACGCTGGTCTGCGACCACCGGGGCTCTCCCGCCGGGCCCGGCCGCTCCCCCACGGCCAGGTCCTGGGTGTCGATGGTGGAGTTGGTCACCCCCCACGCGAGATCCGGGTTGGCGCCGATCACCAGCCCGGGCACGCCCGGCACCGTCACCCCGTACGCGCGTTCGCCGTCGAGGTCCAGTCCCAGCTGGTACCAGAGGCTCGGCTGGGTGAACAGGATGTGCGGGTCGTTGGCCAGCGCGGCGAAGCCCGTGGCGGACCTGACCGGGGACACCGCCCACGCGTTCGAGCCGCTCCCCTGCCGGCCCCCGAAGAGGTCGTCGAGGTGGGCGGCGCCGGCCGCGGAGAGCAGTGCGGTGTCGCCGCGCCGTCCCGCCGGCCCCGCCGGGGTGTCGGCTCTGATGGTGACGCTGCCGCCGGGCGGGTACTTCGGCGCCAGGAAGCTGCGGACGAACTCCGGTCGCTCCGCCAGCAGCCGGCCACGGAAGACCTCCTGTTGCAGGTTGCGGCCCAGGTGGAAGCCGAGTTGCTTGACGACGGCCAGCGAGTCGCCGACGGACCACGGGCCCGGCCGGTACCTCAGGAGGTGGAATTCGGGCGGGAGCTGCCCGCGGCGCCGCATCCGGCGTACCGCGGTGTCGACCCCGTGGGCGAAGGCCGCGAGGTTGGCGCGGGCAGGCGGCGAGAGCAGGGCCTCGCTCCGGTGGGCGGCCCGCTCGAAGGCGAGGGTACGGGCGAGGACGTCCGAACCGGCGGCACGAGCGCCGAACACCTCCGCCAGTCGTCCGGTCGCCCGCCGGCGCAGGACGTCCATCTGCCACAGCCGGTCGTACGCCATCGCGACCCCGACGCCCACGTAGAGATCACGTTCGTCGCCCGCGCGGATCCACGGGATGCCGCGTTCGTCGCGGTCGATGTCGACGGTCCCGTGCAGGGCCGCCACGGAGAGCACCCGGGTGCGCCGGAGCGCACGACTGCTCGGCCAGGCGGCCAGGCGCAGGATGCCCGCCGCGGCTCTCACGACGCCTTCTCGGTCTCCGCCTCCGGGAGGGTGTCATGGCGGCTCAGGTCGGGGATGCGCCGGCCGACCAGCAGGTAGAGCGCGACGCTCACCAACGCCAGGGAGCCGATGGCGAGAAACATGACCGGCCCGCCGAAGGACGCGAGGACGAGACTGCCGAGGAACGGTCCGGTGAACCCGCCGACCTGCGCGAAGGTCTGTGCGCCGAAGTAGGCTCCGCGCCGTTCCTCGGGCGCGATGCGGTCGACGAGCGCGAACTCCGACGGCACGATCAGGGTCTCGGCGACGGTGAACACCACCATCGCCACGATGTAGTGCCACATCTGCTCGGAGATCGCGAAGCCGGCCATCCCGACGAAGGTGAGGATCCCACCGAGGGTGATGGCGTTCAGCGGGTTGTAGCGCTGCACGTAGCCGGCGGCGAAGAGCTGGAGAACGATCACCGCCACCGCGTTGGTGGTCATGACCGCGGCGAGCACCCGGGCGCTTTCGGCGAAGTCGATGACGAAGTTCTGGGCGAGCAGCACCGAGATCCTGCTGTGCACCGTCTCCAACAGGATGGCGCCGATGAGCAGGAGGAGCAGGCGGCGGTCCGACATCACCGCCCGGGCCGACTCGCCCAGTCCCCGGACGATGGCGCCCGTGCTGCGGCCGAGCGTCGTCAGCCCGCTGTCCCCGACGGGCGAGCGTGGCAGTTGCCGCGTGGCCGCCCAGAGGACGGCGAGGTAGACCAGGTACACGCAGGCGGCGGCGGGGAACGAGAGCCGGGCGCCGGTGAACCCGAGGGCCACGCCGATCAGCGGACCGACGGCGTAGCCGGCGTTGATCGCGAGGTACTGGTAGGAGAACCACTTCACCCGCAGCGCGACGGGGAGCAGGTCGCTGATGAGCACCTTCGCGACCGGGCTGAAGGCACTGGTGGCGAACGCCATGGACGCGTTGAAGACGAACACCGTCACGGCGTCTCGCGCGAAGTAGAACCCCACGAAGCTGCCGATCACCACCAGCAGGCAGGAGAGCAGGACCCGGCGGCGTCCCACGATGTCGGAGAGCGCGCCGCCGAGGAACCCACCGGAGATGCCGAACAGGACGGAGGAGCCGATGACCAGGCCGACCGTCGAGACGGACAGGCCGAGTTCGTTGCGGAGGTAGATGGCGAGGAAGGGAATCGTCACGCCGTTGGCCAGGCTCATCACGCCGGAGCCGCCGACGAGGATCCTGGCCAGTCGCGGTGGGCGGAACGCTGCGCTCGCAGCCGGTTCCCGGGTCAACTCGGGTGTCCTTCCGTCTTGTCCTGCTGGTGCTGAAATTCGATCATTGTCTCGGCGACGGTCGCCGCGTCGGGGTCCCGCAGCATGCCCTCGTGGCTGGTGGCCACCACCGTCTCGGTCAGGTTCGGCAGCACCAGGTGCCAGCCCCCGGTGTGCCCGTCGTCGTCGGTGGACCTCTCCAGGCCCGCCACCAGCAGCAGTGCGGGCACGGCCAGGGCAGGCGCGGGCTCCGCCATGATCCGTCCCATCGTCCGGTAGTCCTCGAAGGCGTGGGCGAGCCCGCCGATCGTGGCAGCCAGCGCGGGTGCCGCGGTGGAGGCGGCCCACCGCAGCAGTTCCGTGTCGGCCATCCCGACGGCGGACTGCGGGGAGAGCTCGCGCCACCGGCGGGTGTGCTCGGGAAAGGCCAGGGCCACGTCGGTGAGAAAATCGACCAGCCGGGTCCGCTGGTCGTCGGAGAGGCGCTGGCGCAGGTGTTGCGGGCTCGGTGCGTCGAGCAGGGTGATGCTCCGCACCTGGCGGCCGGCCACCCGTACCGCGTGGGCGAGGTGCAGCGCCATCGCCCCACCCAGGGAGTGTCCGACGAGATGGACCCCGGGATCGACGACGGGCAGCAGCTCGGTCAGGCACGCCTGCGCGGCGGCGGCGGCGGACGGCGTCCCGTCCTGCGCCCGGAGGAGGTCGCGGGTGTGCAGGGCGTGGAACGGGCGGCCCCGGACGTGCGTCGACAGCCGCGCCATCGAGGCTGCGATCCCGAAGACGCCGGGCAGCGCCACCACGGGCGCCCGGCCCGCCGCGGAGTCCCCCAGCGGCAACAGGTCGACCGGGCGGCGGGACGCCGCAACCGGTCCGGCCTGCCGGGCCCGGCGGACCGCGCCCGCCACCGCCCGTACCGTCGGCGCCCTCAGGAAGTCGCGCAGCGGGACGACGACACCGAACTCCCGGCGTACGGCGGCCAGCAGGCGGGTCGCCAGCAGGGAGTTCCCGCCCTGCCGGAAGAAGTCGGTGTCCGGTTCGACCTCGGTGCCGGGCAGCAGCTCGGCCAGGACCGTCAGCAGGGACCGCGTGACGTCGTCGACGCCCGAAGGCACGTGTGGCGTCAGGACGGGGCCGGGATCGGGCAGGGCCGCCCGGTCGAGTTTGCCGTTGGCGGTTCGCGGCAACGCGTCGACGGCGACGAACGCGGACGGAACGGCGTACCCCGGAAGCCGTTCCTCCAGCCGGGAGCGCAGCTGCGCCGGGCCGACGTCGCCGTCACCGACGACGTACGCCACCAGCCGCGTTCCCGTGCCGGCTGCGGGGTGCGGCACCACCGCCGCCTGCCGCACCCCGGGCAGGGCGAGCAGGGCGGCGTGCACCTCCCCCAACTCCAGGCGGTAGCCGCGGATCTTGACCTGGTCGTCGTTGCGCCCGTGGTACTCGTACTCGCCGGAGGGCGTCCGCCGGGCGAGGTCCCCGGAGCGGTAGCCGCGCACGGGCCGGCCCTGCGCGTCGGTGACGGTGACGAACCGCTGCGCCGTGAGCTCCGGCTGCCCCAGGTAGCCGAGGGCCACGCCCGCGCCCGTGACGATGATCTGCCCGATCCGACCGTCGGCGACCGGCTGGTCGTCGGTGTCCCACAGCAGGAAGTCGAGGTCGGGAAGTGGCGCGCCGATCAGGCTTGTCGTGCCGGCGAGGTCGGAGGCGAGGATCCGGCGGTACGACGCGTGGACGGTGGTCTCGGTGATCCCGTACATGTTGACCAGTTCGGGCGCGGCGTCGCCGTACCTGGCGACCCACGGCCGCAGGTCCGCGAACCGGAGCGCCTCACCGCCGAAGACCACCCACCGCAGCGGCAGCCGGTCGTCGTACTCGTCCTCCTGGGCCGCCAGCGCACTGAAGGCGGTGGGCGTCTGGCTGAGCATCGTGACCCGCTCCGCCCGCAGCAGGCGCCGCAGGGCGACCGGGTCCCGCATGACCTCGCCCGCGACGACGACCACACAGCCGCCGGTGAGCAGCGCCCCCCACATCTCCCACACCGAGAAGTCGAAGGTGAACGAGTGCGCCATGGTCCACACGTCGCCCGGCCCGTACCCGAACAGTGGCTGCGTGGTGCCGATCAGGCGCAGGACGTTGGCGTGGGAGACCTCGATGCCCTTGGGACGGCCGGTCGTGCCCGAGGTGTGGATGACGTACGCCCGGTCGGTGGGCGCGATCGGGCGGGCCGGTGCGGCGGGCGGGTCCGGCTGCTCCCCGCCGCCGTCCGGCGCGTCGAGCAGGACGGCCGCGGCCGTCGCGGGCAGGGAGCCGGCCAGCGTGCCCGTGGTGATCACGAGGGACGGCGCGGCGTCACCGACGATCGTGCCGGTACGGGCGGCGGGTGCCTCCGGGTCGAGCGGCAGGTACGCGGCACCCGTGCGGAGCACCGCCAGCGCCGCCACGATCATCCGCGCCGAACGCGGCAGCAGCACGCCGACCGGCCGACCGGGCGGCGCGACGGTCGCGATCCGGCCGGCCAGGGCTCGCGAGGCGGTGGCCAGCTCCCGGTACGTCAGGGCCTGCCGGTCGCAGCGGACGGCGACCCGGTCGGGGTGCCGTCCGGCGACCTCGTCGAAGGCGGCGACGAGGTTGTCGGCGGTGACCGGTGCGCCGGCGGCCGGGCCGACCTCCGGTGTGGACACCTCGCGGCGTCCGGCGAGCCGCCGACGCAGCCGTAGCGCGCGATCGGTCGACGTCATGAGCATCTCTCCCCAGGTTTCGTCCCGGTCCTCACAGGGCGAGCACCAGCGGGACGATCAGCCCTGCCGCTTCGACCCGCGACACGTACGCGCCCCAGTGCGGGGAGTCGATGAGCGTCGCCGTCGCGCGATGGTCGATCTCCAGGGACTGGCCGCTCACCTCCCGCCAGATCTCCCCGAGCGCCCCGCGGTCCTCGTCGTCGACGAGCGTCGCCTCCTCCACCGCCCGGTCCGGGCTGTCCAGGAAGAACCTCAGCAGCCGGTCGGCCGCCCCGGCCAGCCGGTCGACGGCCGCCGGGGTGAACAGCGACCGGTCGTACTCGATGGTCAGCCCGATCCGGTCCTCGTCGGTGAAGTGCAGCAACAGGTCGAAGCGGCTCGTCTGCGCGCCCAGCGGGGTCACGCTCGTGTCCAGGCCCGGCAGCGCGGCGACACCGTGCATCGACCGGGCGACGGAGACCACGACCTGCACCAGGGGGTTCACCCCGGGTCGGCGGGGTGCTCCCACGAGGTCCACGATCTTCTGCAACGGCAGGCTCTGGTGGTCCAGGGCGTTCAGGGCGCTGTCCCGGACCAATGCGACGACGGCCCGCGCGTTGTGCTCCGGGTCGACCTGGTAGCGGAACGGCACGGTGTTGGCGAAGAAGCCGACGAGGTCCCTCGTCTCGGCCGGGTGCCGACCGGCGACGGCCGCGCCGATCACCACGTCCGACTGCTGGGCGAGCTTGGCCATCAGCACCGCGCTGACGGCGTGCACGACCATGAAGAGGGTCACGTTGTGCTGCTGCGCGAACGCCCGCACCTGGGCGGAGAAGGTCTCGTCCCACTCCCGGCGGCGCCGGCCCGCGGTCCGCGTACGGTCCTCGGTCCGCTCCAGGTCGGTCGCGAGGGTGAGTTCCCCGTCGTAGCCCTTCAGGTAGGACCGCCAGAAGTCGCCGTCGCGTCGGGCCGGCGCCGATTCGAGGTGGTCCTGCTGCCAGCGGGAGTAGTCGCCGTACTGGATCGGCAGCGGGGGCAGGTCCGCCTCCCGTCCCGCCCGGTGGGCCGCGTACGACTCCGCGATCTCCCGCAGGATCAGCTCGTTGGACCAGCCGTCGGTGACCACGTGGTGGCTCGTCCATTCGAGCACGTGCTCCCGGTCGGCGAAGCGGTACAGGGTGGCCCGGGTCAGCACGCCACCGAGGTCGATGCGCCGCGTCGCCCGCTGCCGGACGTACTCCAGCATCGCCTCGCTGTCCCCCTCCGCGACCGCCGCGTCGGTGGCCTCCCGGACCCGCAGGCGCGGCTTCGCGTCGGGGTCCACGACCAGCAACGGCACGCCGTCGCGTCCGACGATCCGGCTGGACAACACCTCGTGCCGCGCGACGAGCCGGTCGACGGCCGCCCGCAGCGCCGGCACGTCGAGGTCACCACGCAGATGCAGGAGGTACCCGTCGGTGTAGGCGCCGTCGGAGTCGATCTGGTCGAGGTACCAGAGGCTCGACTGCGCCATGGACAGCGGGAACTCCCGCAGGCCGGCGGGTCTCGCCGGGACCGGCACCTCCGCCTCCCGGTCGTCGGTCAGCGCCGCCTCGACCCGGGCGGCGAAGCCCCGCAGCGTCGGGTTCTCGAACAGCTCCCGGATCGGCAGGCGGACCCCGAGGCGGTCCCCCAGCCGGGCGAGGACCTGCGTCGCGTGCAGGGAGTGCCCGCCCAGGTCGAAGAAGCTGACCTGGGGCCCGGGCCGGCGACCGGAGAGCACGGAGGCCCAGATCTCGGCGACGGCCTCCTCCGTCGGGGTCATCGGGGCGGAGCTCTCCCCGGTCGGTGCGTCGATTGGGGACAGGGCCGTCGCCGCCAGCGCGCGGGTGTCGACCTTGCCGTGGCTCGTCCGCGGCAACTGGTCGATGCGGACGAGGAAGTCCGGGATGGCGTTGCGTGGCAGGACCTGGCTGAGCCCGGAGCGCACCTCCTCGGGCCGCAGGTCCCGGCGGACCAGGGAGCCCTCGGTCGCACCGCCGACGCCGCCGGAGACCACCTCCGGTACGAAGAACCCGGCGAGTTGCTTGCCGCCGTCGGCGGACTGCCGGACGATCACCACGCTCTCCTGGACGCCCTCGACGCCGGCGAGGGCGCGGCTGACCTCGTCCAGTTCGACCCGGTTCCCTCTGATCTTGAGCTGGTTGTCGATCCGGCCGAGGAACTCCACCGAGCCGTCCGCCAGCCGGCGGCCACGGTCGCCGGTGCGGTACATGACGCCGTCCCCGTCGCCGGCGAAGGGGTCGCTGACGAAGACCGCGGCGGTCCGGTCGGGGTCGTTGACGTAGCCGCCGCCGACGCAGACGCCGCCGGCGTACAGCTCGCCCGGCGTGCCGGTGGGCACCGGCTCCCGGGCGCCGTCGAGCACGTACAGGGCGGTGTTGCGCGCGGGCCGTCCGAGGGGGACGGAGGCGTCCCGCTCGTCGACGTCCGCCGCGACGAGATGGTGCAGGACGTCGTCGGACGTCTCGGTCGCCCCCCACATGTTCAGCAGCCCCACCCCGGGCAGCAGCCGGCGGAACGTGTTGGCGGACTGCGGGGTCAGCGTCTCCGCCTGCGAGGCGACCCAGCGCAGGCGGAACGGGGGGAACGCGTCGACGCCGTAGAACGCGAGTTCGGCGCACATGATGTTGAGCACGGAGGGCGTCACCTCCAGCACGGTGACCCCGTCCTCGGCCACGGCCCGCAGCAGCGACGCCGCGTCCTGACCGATCTCGTCCGGGTAGATCACGGTCGTGGCGCCGACGGCGAGTGGCGCGAGGAGCTGCCAGACGGAGATGTCGAAGGTGGCGGCGGCGTCCTGGGCCAGCCGGTCGCCAGGCCGCAGGTCCAGTTGCTGGATCTTGGCGTCGATGTGGTTGAGCATGCCGTCGTGCCGGATCAGGGCACCCTTGGGGTCGCCCGTGGATCCCGAGGTGAAGAGGACGTACGCGCTGTCCCGACCGCCCGGTGCGGGGTCGAGCGCGGCCGGCGTGCCGGCGGCGGCGACGACCTCCGCCAGATCGACCAGCTCAACCTCGCCGGTCGCGGCCAACGCGGCGCGGTGCGTCTCGTCGCACACCACCAGCCCTGCCTCCGCCCGCCCGACCATACGGGCGACGCGTGCGGCCGGGCCCTGCGGCAGCGGCAGGTACACCGCGCCGAGGCGGAGGATGGCGAGGGTGACGACGAGGTAGTCGATGTTCCGGCCGCTGGCCAGGCCGACCACGGTGCCATGGCCCACCCGCCGGTCACGCAACCATCCGGCCACCCGCTCGACGTGCGCGGCGAGCTCCCGGTAGGTGACCTCGCGGCCGCGGCAGACGGCGGCCACCGCGTCGGGGAACGTCTCCACCGAACGGGCCATCCGTTCAAGGAAGCCCGTCGCCGTCGCCGACTCGACCGGCCCGCGGGATATCTCCACCAACGCCCGGTACCGCTGCTCACCGAGCAGCGCGACCTGCGTCGGCTCGTCGTCCGGCTGGTCGACGACGCTGGTCAGCGCCCGCAGGAAGACGTCCGCCACCTCGTGGAGCTGGTCCTCCGAGATCCGCTCCATGTTCGCTTCGAGGTCGAGCGTGAGCAGTCGACTGAACGGGTCCTTGTTGAACTCGGCCCGCAGGGTGAAGTTCGTCTGGATGTAGCCGAAGCCGTCGACCACCTCGATGCCGGTGGCATGGGCGAGCCGCTCGTAGCCGTGGAAGTGGGTGTAGTTGAACATGATGTCGGTCAGCTCGGGCACCCCGGCGAGACGGAGCATCTCGGCGTGCGGGAAGCGCCGCACCGGCAGCAACTCCCGCTCCTTGTCGCTGGTCGCCGCGATCAGGTCGCGCCAGGTGCGACCCCGCGGCCGGAGCCGGAAGGGTACGAGGTTGAGGTGCAGGCCGATGACCTCGGTGCCGCCCTCCTCCTCGACCCGCCCGTTGGCGGCGACGCCCAGCACGACGTCGTCGCGTCCCGTGAGCGCCATCACCACCCGCGAGTGGACGGCCATCACCACGTGTTTGACCGACACCCCGCAGTCCGCGGCGAGCTGGTGCAGGCGGTCGGAGAGTTCCGCCGGGAGGTCCACGCTGAGGAAGCCCATCCGCCCCTCGTGCACGGCGCCGGAGCCCCGGGCGAGGCGGGGCAGCAGGCTCGGCTCGACCTCGGCCAGCTCCTGCCGCCAGAGCTCCCGGACCGCCTCGTCGCGGAGCACGGCCTGTTCCTTCGCGATGAAGTCGGCGTACCGGCGGACGGGCAGGGCACGGTCGGGCGACGCGATGCCCCGCAGGTCCTGCCAGTAGTCGACGAGGATCTCCGCGAGCAGCGACGTCTCGCTCCACCCGTCGAACATCGTGTCGTGGAAGCTCATGGAGAACATGAACTCGTCCGGGCCGAGCAGGTGCGCCGTGAACCGGACCAGTGGCGGCTGCGCCCAGTCGTACGGGTTGCTCATCTCCCGGCGTCGCCATGCCTCGAACTCGGCCAGCTGCCGATCCTCGTCGAACCGGCTCAGATCCGTCACGTTCAGTGGGGTCCGGGCCCGCGCGTGGACGACCTGGAGCGGTTGCGAGAAGCCGGACAGGTGGAACGACGTCCGCAGGATCTCGTGGCGCTCGGTCACCCGCGCGAGCGCGCGGCTCATGGCGTCGTGGTCGAACCTGGCGCGCAACCGGAACATGAAGATGTCGCAGTACATGTTGACGCCCTCGGCGTACGCGCTGTGGAACAGCACGCCGGCCTGGAGGGTGGCCAACGGGTAGGCGTCCACCGCGTCGGCCGGCAGGTGCGCCCGGTCCGCCGGTTCGATGAGGCTGAACGGCTCGACCGGCGGGTCGGCCGACTCGTCCGTGGAGACCGCGTACGCGGCCAGCGCACGGGGCGTCTTCAGCTCGTAGATGTCGGCCAGGTCCAGCGTCATCCCGCGGTTGGCCGCCGCCGCGCGCAGCTGCACCGCGATGATGGAGTCCCCGCCGATGCCGAAGAAGGAGTCGTCGGGTCCTACCCCCTCGACGCCGAGCACCTCCTCGAACAGCGCGCGGATCGCCCGCTCCACCGTCGCCGTCGACGCGTCGGCGACCGCCTCCGTGGCCATCGGCGCCCGGAGCTGGTTGGCCGGGGTCGGTGCGGGCAGGAGCGTGAAGTCGGCCTTCCCGTTGGCGTTCACGGGGATCTCCGGCACCGGGACGACGAACGCCGGGAGCATGTACGACGGCAGGCTCGCCCGCAGCAGTTCCGGAATCTCGCCCAGCTCGCAGCCGGGGTCGTGGGTCACGTACGCGACGATCTGCATCCGGTTGCCGCCGCCGCCCGACGCCGCCTGCCCGGCCCGGACGAGACTGCGGACCGAGGAGATCCCCCCGGACACCGCCTCCTGCTTCACCACCGGATTGCGCTGCGGCCGCGCCCGACGGACGGTCACCGCGACCTGCCCGACGCCGGGCACCGCGGTCAGCACCGCGTGGATCTCCCCGAGCTCGACCCGGTGCCCACGGATCTTGACCTGGTCGTCGGCCCGCCCCAGGTACTCGTACTCCCCGGCGGGAGTGAGCCGCGCGAGGTCACCGGACCGGTATCCCCGCACGGGCCTGCCGTCGACGGTCAGGTCGAGGAACCGCTCAGCGGTCGCTCCGGGCTGGCCCAGGTATCCGATCGCCACCCCCGGCCCGGTCACGACGATCTCGCCGGTCTGGCCCGGGGCCACCGGCTGGCCCTGCTCGTCTGAGAGCAGGAAGTCGAGGTCCGCCAGCGGACGACCGATGAGGCTGGCCGTGCTCGTCAGGTCGGCCGCCAGGACCCTGCGGTACGAGGAGTGGACCGTCGTCTCCGTGATGCCGTACATGTTGACCAGTTGCGGCTGCTGGTCGCCGTACCTGTCCACCCAGGGCCGGAGGTCACCGAAGCGCAGCGCCTCGCCGCCGAAGACCACCCACTTCAGCGGCAGCCTGTCGGGCTGGGAGACCTCGTGCGCGACCAGGCTGTGAAAGGCGGTGGGCGTCTGGCTGAGCATCGTCACCTGTTCCTCGGCGAGCAACGCCCGGAAGGCCACCGGGTCCCGTGCGACGTCCTGCCCCACGACGACCAGCCGGCCACCGGACAGCAGCGCGCCCCACATCTCCCAGACGGAGAAGTCGAAGGCGAACGAGTGGAACATCGTCCAGACGTCCCCGGCGCCGAAGCCGAACTGCGGCCGGGTGGCCCGGATCAGGCGCAGCACGTTGCCGTGGCTGACCTCCACGCCCTTCGGCCGCCCGGTGGTGCCCGACGTGTAGATCACGTAGGCGCGGGTGTCCCACGCCGCGGGGCACCGCCCGCCGGTGTCGTCGCTGTGGTCCTCCGCGACGTCCTGCGGCCCCAGCACCGGGGTGTCCGGCGGCAGCAGCTGCGCCAGCTCGGGAGTCGTCAACACCACCGAGGGCGTCGCGTCCGCCACGATCATTCTCAGCCGGGCGGCGGGGGTGGACGGATCGACCGGCACGTACGCCGCGCCCACCCGCAGCACGGCCAGGCTCGCGACCACCATGTCCACCGAACGTGGCAGGAGCAGCAGCACCGGACGGGCCGGGTCGTCGACCCGCGCCCTGATCGCCGCGGCGAGCGCCGTCGAGCGGGCGGCCACCTCGGCGTACGACATCCGCCGGTCTCCGCAGCACACCGCGACGCTGTCCGGGTGAGCGCGGACGACCTCGTCGAACGACTCCACCAGATTACCGACGGCACCATCGGAAGCAGTCATCATCTCCGCCTTAGCTGAGTCGAACCGGGTCGTGGGCGAGTACTGTGGACGGCTGCCGGACCAGCCGGGCGAGGTTCTCGGAGAACCGCCGGCACACCTCGGCTGCCGTCTCCGCGGACACGAGGGTGCGTTGGTGGACGAGGCGGAACGTGAGTCCGCCCGCGTCGAGGGCGCCGTAGAGGCTCGTCGCGAAGGCGACGTCCACGGGCGGCACGTCGACCGTCTCGACGTCGTGGGACCCGATCCGTCGCCGCCGGCGGCTCCAGGGCACGGACAGTCCGACGTCGCCGCCGTCCACCGGTTGCTGAAGCGTCAACGTCGCCTGGAAGAGCGGATTCTGGCCGTGCCGGTCCGCGGCGAGTGCCCGGACCAGGTCGCTGAAGGGAACGTCCGCCGTCGACAGTGCCGCCCGCAGTTCCCGCCACAGGCGTTCCTCGAGTGCCGACGGATCGGGCCGGTCGGTCAGGTCACCGAGGACGGGCACCATGTTGACCAGGTAGCCGACGGTGCCGGCGAAGCGCTGGTCGGTGCGCCCGTGGTGCGGCGCACCCACCACGATCCGCGGCTCCCCGGTCACCTCGTGCAGGGCTTGGACGTAGGCGGCCAGCAGGGAGACGAACGGGGTGAAGCCGCGCCGCGCCGCGTGCCGGTGGAGGGCCCGTACGACGTCCGGGTCGGCCTCGAAGTCGAGCCAGCCGGCCCGGTGCCGGTCCGGGTCCGGCCGTCGTCGTGCAGACCCGCCGCCAGCGGGCCGTTGCGGAAAGAGTACGAGGTCACGCAGTGGCCGCCACTTCTCCGCCAGGGCCGTGACCCGGTCGCGCCGGTCGGGAGTGAGGCGCGCCTGCTGCTGTAGCCGGGCCCAGTCGGTGGGGTCCGCCGCGCCCGGTCCCGCCGTGGCCGGCGGGGCGTCGCCGCCCGTGATCCGGGGCAGGAGCTCGGCGAGCAGGAGCTGGAGCGACCAGTGGTCGACGACCGCGTGATGACACGCCACGAGAAGCACCGTGCCGTCCGGCGGGTACGCCACCCCCACCCGCGCCAACGGGCCCTTCACCAGGTCGAAGGGACGGTAGGCCCGCTCGTGCAGGTAGGCGCGTACCGCCTCGTCGGGGCCGTCCGGGAAGGCCCGGCACTCCCAGTCGACCGTGCCCTGCTCGTGCACGGTCTGGACGCCGGACCCGAGCGGTCCGAGCGTCGTGCGCAGCGCGGGGTGCCGAGCGACGGCCTCGTCGATCGCGGCCCGCAGCAGTTCCTCCTCGACACGGCCGGAGAGGCGCAGGGCGATCGCCAGGTTGTTCGCCCGGTTGCCGCGCGACACCTCGTCGTAGAAGTGCAGCTCGACCTGGCCGGCCGAGGCGGGGCTCACCGCGCCGGTCTGCGCCGGCAGCGGCACGGCGGCCGGGCCGGGGCTCGCGGCGGCGGCGACCAGCTCGGCCACCGACCGGTCGCCGAAGAACAGCTCGGCGTCCAGGGTGCCGTTCACCAACCGCTCGACCGCTGCCTTGAGTTCGATCAGACGCAGCGAACCGAGTCCCAGCGCCGCCAGCGGCAGCGAAGCGTCCCACTCGGACCCTTCGAGGTTCGCGTACCGCCGGACGAGCTGTTCCACCGCGAGGGACCGGTCGCCGGGGTGGGGGTCGGCGGCGGCCCGCCCGGGCGCCCCGGACGCGACCGCCGGCACGACGCGCTTGAGCCGCCCGCCGACGAACTGCTCCCTGGTGGCCCGCCGGCGGACCTTCCCGCTGGAGGTCTTCGGTATCGCGCCGGGCATGACGACGACCACGTCGTCGAGGTCCAACCCGCACTCGGTGGCCACCCGACGCCGCAGCCCGCCGGTCAGCGACGTGAGCAGCGCGGGGTCCGCGAGCAGCCGCGCCAGCCCGCTGCGGGAGGCCTCGACCACCAGCGCCACCCGCTGGTCACCGGTCTCCGACTGGAACGCCGCGGCGCCGCCCTGGCGCAGGTGCGCGTTGCCCGCGGTGGCGACGGCCTCGATGTCGTGCGGGTGGTAGTTGCGGCCCGCGCGGATGATCAGATCCTTCTGGCGCCCCGCGACGTAGAGTTCGCCGTCGTACATCGCGCCGAGGTCCCCGGTACGCAGGAACGTCCCCTGCCGGCCGCCGACGGTGGCGGCGAACGTCGCGGCGGAGTCGGACCTGCCCCAGTACCCGGCGGCCACCCCGCCGGAGCTCACGCAGATCTCGCCGACCTCGCCCGCAGCGCAGGGTTCGCCGTCCGCGCGGCGCACGGCGACCGTCGTACCCGGTGGCGGGGTGCCGCAGGAGACCAGCGTGACCTGGTCCGTCCCCGCTGCCCCGGTCGCCCCGGTCAGCCGGCCCGTCTCGAGGGCGTGCCGGTCGAAGGTGCCGGCGCGATAGCCGGTCGACGCCTCGGGGCCGCTGACGAAGAGCGTCGCCTCCGCCAGTCCGTAGCACGGATAGAACGCGCGGCGGTCGAACCCGAGCGGCGCGTACGCGGCGGAGAACGCGTCCATCGTCCGCCTGTCCACCGGCTCCGCGCCGTTGAAGGCGACCCGCCACGAGCTGAGGTCGATCCCGTCGAGCAGCCCGGCGTCGAAGCGGTCCGCCAGGAGCTGATAGGCGAAGTTGGGTCCACCGGAGAGGGTCGCCCTGAACCGGGACACCTCCGCCGGCCACCGCAGCGGATTCCGGACGAACGCGAACGTGTCGAGCAGGATCGCCGGCACGCCCACGAACAGCGGCAGCAACGTGGTGCCGATGAGACCCATGTCGTGGTACATCGGCAGCCAGCTGAGCACCACGTCGTCGGTGCCGATCCCGAAGCCGGCCGCGATGGCCCGGTGGTTGTCGGTGAGGTTGCCGTGGCCGACCATGACCCCCTTGGGATCGCCCGTCGATCCGGAGGTGTACTGGAGGAAGGCGAGGTCGTCCGGCGCCGGCCGGTGGGGGCCCACCGGAGCGGCCTGCGCCCGCACCGCCTCGATCGGGTGCACCGCCGGTCCGCCCGGCTCGGCCGCGAGCCCCGACAGCGCTTCGACCAGCTTGGCGGTGGTCAGCGCGTGGGTGGCTCCGCAGTCGCGTACGACGGTGGTGACGCGGTCGAGGCGCGCGTGGGGGCCCGGCGGGTAGAGCGGCACCGCGACCACGTTGGCGTAGAGGCAGCCGAGGAAGGCCGTGACGTAGTCGAGGCCGGGTGGGAAGAGCAGCAGCGCCCGGTCGCCCGGTTCGGCGACCGACCGCAGGTGGCCGGCGACGGTACGAGCGCCCTCGTCGAGCTGCCCGTACGTGGTGGTGGTCGTCGCCCCGGCGCTGTCGACGAAGGTCAGCGCGGGGTCGTCCGCTCGGGTGTCCGCCCAGGTCGACAGGGCCGCGATGAGCGAGGTGTGGGTCATGGTCGTCCCTCAGTGGGCCGGGGCCAGGGACGCTTCGTCGCTGACGGCGTCCGGGCTGTCCTCGTCGACCAGCAGTTGGACCTGGTCCACAGCGGTACGGACCCGGCGGACGACCTCCGCTCTGCTGGAGCCCGTGGCGATGACGTGCCCCAGGCGGTCGTAGCCGTTTCGCGGTGGCCGCACGGACGTGCCGGGGGACGCCGTCACGGCCACCTGTTCGACGCCGTCGAGGCGCTCGATCTCCGCCCCGCCCGCAATACCCCGGAGCGTCCCGGGTCGGGAAGCCACCAGGAACTCGATCGCGGCGTACCCGTGGGTGGTCGAGGAGAGCCGGGTCGGTCCCCCGACGGCCGCGGCCAGCTGTGCGGCGAGCAGGTCGGAGCCGGTGGCGAGGCGGTAGAGCTCGGGGATCATCCCGCCGGCCGGGCGGGGATTGATCTCGATGATGGCCGGGCCGGACGGCGTGAGGCGTACCTCGGTGTGGGTCGCCCCGTGTGACATCCCGACCGTGGCGAGCGCCCGCAGGACGGCATCCACCATCTCGGTCGCCTGGTCCGTCGGCAGGTCCGAGGGAAAGACGTGCCCGAGCTCTGCGAAGTACGGCCCACCGGTCACCCGCTTCTCGGTGATCCCGAGACAGCGGTTCCCGGTGCTCTCGCCGAACACCTCGACGCTGAACTCGGCACCCCGCACGTACTCCTCGACCAGCGCGCAGCGGGCGGTCGGCATGCCCCGGACGTTGACGCGCATCCCCAGGACCGCCTCCACGTGCGCGGTCGCCTCCTCGACGGTGGCGCAGAGCAGCACGGCGTTGGATCCGGAGTCGTCCGCGGGCTTCACCACGCACGGCAGTCCGACCTCGCGCACCGCGGCAGCGGCCCGTGCCGGGTCCGTCACCGCGACGAAGTGGGGTTGCCGGATCCCGGTCTCCCGCAGCGCCTCCCGCAGCAGGGCCTTGTTCCGGCAGGCGGCAACGGCTGCCGGCGGGTTGCCCGGCAGTCCCAGCCAGTCGGCCAGCTCGGCGGCGAGCACGGTGTAGAAGTCGCTCGTCGTCGTCACCCCGGCGAGCTGTTCACGACGGAACCTGCCCTGGATGAGCGAGCGCAGGGCCGGCAGGTCGTGCGTCTCGCAGACGAGGACCTCGCAGTCGGTGTCGGCGAGCCCCGGGTAGCGGTCGGGACGGTCGGTGAGCAGCACCGGGCGCAGCCCCATCCGTCGCGCGACGCTCAGGGCGAGCACGCCGGTCCCGCTCGTGTTCGCCTCCAGGAACAACAGGTACCGCTCGCCGTTCGTGCGTGGGACGTCGTCCGTCCGCGACCAGCTCACGGCGACCTCGCCGGGGCTGATCGGGCGCGGCCGGTCCGCCGCGTCCATCTCGTGCAGGCGGTCGGCGGCCCAGCCGTCGTCGTAGACGGTCTGCGCGTACCGGTCGCCGCGATCGGGGAAGATGCCGACGATCCTGGTCCCCGGCTCCGCCCGGCGAGCGATGTCCTTCAGCACCTGGTAGACCGAGCCCGACGTGTTGCCGCCGAAGATCTGCTGCTCGCGGGCCAGGTCACGGGTGGCGCCGAACGCCTCCCGGTCGTTGAGCCAGTGCACCTCGTCGATCTGGCGACGGTCCAGGTTGGCGGGCTCGAGGCTGTTGCCGAGACCGCCCTGCAACCTGGTGGGCACGTCCGGCTGACCGAACAGCACGCTGCCCACGCAGTCCACCCCCACCACTCGCAGCTCGGGCAGCGCGCGTCGCAGCGCACGGGCCGAGCCGCACAGCGATCCACCGGTGCCGACCGCCCCGACCAGGACGTCGAAGGAGGCGAGGTCCCCCAGCAGCTCCCGGGCCAGGGACCGGTACGCACCCGGGTTGTCCGGATTGCGGTACTGCTCGGGAAAGAACGCGCCCGGCAGAGCTTCGAGGAGCTCGTGCAGCCGTTCGAGGCGGGCACCTTGCCAGCCCTGGCTGGACATCCGGTCGACGACGTGCACCTGGCAGCCCAGGGCGCGCAGCTTGGCGAGGGTCACGGGGTCGATCCGGGGGTCGGTGACGACGTGCACCGGATGGCCCAGGGCGGTGCCGACGAGGGCGACTCCCAGCGCCATCGTGCCGGAGGAACTCTCGACGATCGGCGCGCCCGGTCGGAGTACGCCCAGCCGTCTGGCCTCGAGGATCACGTAGCGGGCGACCCGGTCCTTCATCGCGAAGAGGTTCTGGAGTTCGAGTTTGGCGTACACCTCGACGCGCGGGTCGACGTCCATCGTCAGTCTGATCAACGGCGTGTGCCCGATGGCGTCGACGACGTTCTGGAAGATCACGCGCTGGCCCCCGATCGTCCGTGGATGCCGACGTCGGTCGCGCCCGCCCGGGCTGCTCCGCTAAAGATCGTCATTCTTCCCCGATTCGACGCTCATCGGCGCCCGAGCAGTGCCCGAGCGGAACCTCGCCGTTCACGACGGTCGTCCCACTGCTGCCGGAGGAGCCGGAACTCGTCCGCCTGGCTGGCGAGCAGGTCGGCCAACGCCTGGGGATTGACCGAGCCCGTCGACCGCTTCCCACGAATTGCGTTCTCGATGTCGAAGGCGTCGGCGAGCACGCGTGCGGCGTCGGAGACCTGGTATCCGTGCCGGCCGGCGACCTCGACCAACAGCCCGGCGTCTCCGGGATGGGGCGGGATGTCGGAGGAGATGGCGGCGGCGATGTACTGCCCGACGACGATCTGGGCGTCGCGCCAGGGGATCCCGTCGTTGAGGGTCAGGTCGTTCGCCAGTGCGAACGCGCCCAGATACTCCCGCCGGCAGGCCTCCCGCATCCGGTCGGACCGGAAACGCAGGTTGTCGACGACGGTCGAGAAGAGCCGCAGGGCCGTCCGCGTGGTGGAGACGGAGACATGGAGGTTCGCGGTCGCCTCCTTGGACACCTCCACCATGTTGGAATAGGGCGTCGAGCGTTGGGCGAGGACGATGTCCACACCGAAGGCGCCGAGATGCGCCAGCTTTCCGCGGATCCGCTCCAGGATCGGGAAGTTCTTCTTCTGCGGCATCGCCGCCGAGATGCCGGAAAGCTCGTCAGGCAGGTCGATGAAGGCGTACTCGTTGCTGCCCCAGGTCATGAGATCGGTGACGAAGCGGCTCAGTTCGGCACCCAGAATGGAGAATTCCGCCATCATCTCCAAGGCCAGCGACCGGGACGCCACGGCGGTCAGGGCGTGCGGAACCGGTCCCGCGAAGCCGAGCAGGTGCGCCATGCGGTCCCGGTCCCAGGGCAACTGCTGGCCGGCCATCGAACCCGCGCCGAGCGGCGAGAGGTCGTTGCCGTCGTAGGTGGCGAGCCAGCGGCGCAGGTTGTGCAGGATCTGCTGGGAGAGGGCGGCCAGGTAGAAGCCGGGAGTGATCACCTGGGCCGCCTGGAGGTGGGTGTATCCCGGCATCAGCAGGTCGGTCGTGCCGTTGGCGAGTCGATGGACAGCCGCACCGAGGCCCAGCAGGTCCTCCGCCGCCCCACCGAACCACTCGCGCGCCGCGAGAGCGTGTGCGGTCGCCTGAGAATCGTTACGACTGCGGTCGACGTGCCAGGCCGGGACCGGCTCGGTCAACCGACCATGCACCCACTGCTCGATGGCCATCGACGTGTCGGACATGTTGGTGGAGGGGTCGGCGCTGAGCGTGGACTCGTCGATCCTGCCGAGCTTGTCCGAGATGTCGCGCCGTTGGTCGCCGGTGATGACCCCCATCCGCTCGTACTCGAGCAGGAGAACCACTTCCACGGCGAGATAGTGAGGAAGCAGGTGAGTCATGTCGAAGTCGAACTGCGGTCGGAGGATTTCGTCATGCACCTGACGGGACGGGCCGCTGGACAACCGTCCTGACATCAGGGCGGAGCCCTCGGGAACGAGTTGCAACTGAAGACCCCCGTTACGGAGTTGCACGGCCGGACTGCAACCCGAATCCACGCCCTGGGGCGCGTGACATCGCCTGCGGATCGGACCGCCTCGAATGAAGGACAGTCACCTGAGGTGGGTGCGACGATTCACAAGGAAGGCGCGATCGGCGGTGCTGGACGAATTCGACGCTTGCCGTCAGCAGACATGGAACCAACTCCCCCGTGGAGCGACTACGAAAATCGTGCAGGCGACGGAGCGTGAATCGGCAGTTCGTGCCAATACGCGGTCTTCGATGGGGCGAGACTAGCCGCGCGCCTCATGCCCCGCAAGGAACTGCATTCCGCGCGCTATGTCTGGTACCGGTCGTATTTGTTCTTCCCGGCACCCGGCTCCGAAGTACCCGCCTGGGCACCCTGACGATGGTGGGAGCTTTTCCCCCGGCCGGGGCCATCCGCGACCATTGATACTGCTGGCAGGCTCACGGCCAGGACGAACGAGTGCCATCGGCGCGTGGAAACCCGGAGCGGGTCATGGGATCTGGTCGACCCCACCCCCTCGCCAGCCGACACGGGGACAGCGCCTGCCTGCACGTGGTCCCTTCAAGCGGGACTCCAGGCTGCGTCGATGACGCTGACCGCAAGCAGCCCCGCGACTACCGAACGTGCGGGTGGTCATGCATTCCGACCTCCCGGACGGCGACGCTGGAGCCGCGCCGAACGACTTCGCCATCACCGTCAGCGACCGCTGTCCGGCCGCCGGCGGGCTGGTGGTGGTCGATCCGGCCGCCGAGGCAGCCTCGGCCTGCCGGAACGATCCGGCCACCGCCGGTGAACGCGCCCGCTCATCGGTCCTCGGACGTGAGCACGTGGGCGACCTCCGCGAAGGCGCCGCGTGGAGCCCGCCCGCCCCAGCACCATTCGCGGCGAGACCAGTGCCCATGATCATGACAACGCCGATCACGGCGAGTGCGGCGGCTTGGCCTTCTGCGGGTAGATCGTCTCGTGACGGGCCAGCATGGCAACGAACTCGCTGATCTTCCGCTCGCGGGTCTGCGCCCGTTTGACCCCATTGACGCGGTGGATCAGTGCGAACCGGTTGGTTTTGGTGAGCACGTCGAACATGGCCTGGGCGGCGGGGTCGGCAGCGATGGCGGCGAGGAGGTCGTCGGGCACCTCGGCTTCCGACGGCGGGGCGTAGGCGGCCGCCCACCGCCCGTCCGCCTTCGCGGCGTCCACCGCGGCACGGCCGGAGGGCAGCATCCGCCCCTGCGCCTCCAGCCGCGCCACGTGGGCGACGTTGCGCTGCGACCAGGAACTGCGGGGCCTGCGCGGGGTGAACCTGATCCAGGAGCTCTCCTGGTCCCGCTTACGGGCCTGCCCGTCGATCCAGCCGAAACACAGGGCCTCGTCGACGGCCTGCTGCCAGGTCAGGGTCGTGACCGTGCCGCCCTTCTTGGTCAGGGCGAGCCAGACACCGGGCGACGTGGCATGGTTGGTCGACAGCCATGCGCGCAGCGCCTCGGCGTCCACGACGATCAACTCATCCAATTCGGCGCTCACCATGACGGCAGGCTATCGCTGCGCCGTGGCCGCAGCCTCATCCTGTGGGACGGCCCTGCTCGTCGGGCTGCCGTGGACGCCACAGGTCGGGCACAACCCGTCCTCAGTCTGCCGGAGAGCCTGCGGGAGAAGAGCTGGCGTGACTGATCAGGATTCGAGAAGTCACGTCGGATGCACCGCCGATAGCGTGGACGACACACGGGCCATACGACGTCGAGGAGAAACCACGATGACGAAGAAGGACGCTGACGCAGGAGGTTTCTCCACGCAGGAGCGGGCCGCGATGAAGGAGCGTGCGGCGGAGCTGAGAGCCGGGGCCAGACGCACGAAGGGCGCGGAGAAGGCCGCCGCCGAAGAGGCGGAGCTGCTCGCGAAGATCGCGCGGATGCCCGACGGAGACCGGGAAATGGCGGAGCGTGTGCACGCGATCGTCACGGCCGTCGCGCCGGACCTCGCCCCCAAGCTGTACTACGGCCAGCCCGGGTACGCCAGGGACGGGAAGGTCGTGGTCTTCTTCCGCAGCGGGCAGATGGACAAGGAGCGCTACTCGACGTTCGGGGTGAGCACGCAGGCGGCCCTCGACGAAGAGGGCGGGTTCTGGCCGACCTCGTACGCGCTCACCGAACCAACGGAGCAGGCGTGGGAGCAGCTCGGCGACATCGTACGGCGCGCAGCGCGAACGCGGCAGCCGTGAGCGGACCGGCCCACGGCCGGACGATCGTGGTGGTACGCGGCGCGGCAAGAGCCGCGATCGCACCCGTCCGTACCGTCCGGGTCGACGACGGGATCGCCGACGCCGAACGGACCTGGGTGGCGACACACGACAACGCTGCCGATTTCCTGCGCCGCGTGGATCCCGGGCCGTCGTGACGCGTCAGATCGGATCAACCGATGCCGTCGACCGCGGCCCTGAGTGCGTTGATCGACGGGTCCCAGCTGAAGTTCAGGACGGGGAGGCCGGAAGCGCCGGCATTGCTGTCACCACCAAGCACCACCGCCCGCGGCTTACCGGTGCCCTGGGGAACTACGAGGTACCAGTTGCCCTTGACATTCGCGATGAACACTTCGTCTACCTCCTGGTCGGTCGGGTTCGGGTTGGTGACGTCTCCGACGTAGTTCTCGAAATCCACCGTCGCGCGGAAATTCGTCGGACTGCCGGTGTTCAGCCAGAGACTCGTATGCACATGCGGCCCGACACCGCGGTCACTGCCGTTCGCCGAGGCGCCGGAGTACGCGATCGTCTGGCCTCGCGACACACGTTGACCGGTCGAGACGGCGATCGTCGACAGGTGCAGGTGCCGGGTGTAGTTGCCATCATCGTGAGCCATCCCCACGACGCGCCCGGTCGCGGTGGAGGTGTCGGTCTTCACGTAACGGATCGTGCCGTTCGCCGCGGCCTTGACGGGAGTACCGATTCCGACCGCATAGTCGGTGCCCGGCTCGCCCGAGGGCGGCGTCCGGTTCCGGTGGTCCTGCCACGAGCTCGAGATCCGGACGTTCCCGCACGGCCTTAGATAGCTGCCGGCAGCCTGAGCGGCGCCGGGCAGCAGAGCAAAGGCGGCCGACACCCCGGATGCCGCCAACGCGGCGCCTGTGATGAACCCGCGTCTCGAAAGTCCCCGCAGATAGGCGATGCCACCGAGATCCTCGGATGGCAGATCGCCGTGGCTGACATTCTGAGGAGGGTCAGAGCGAGGCTCCCCGCTGAGGATCATCGATGCAACCTAAGGCTACTTCGGTTGAAGGGCAAGGGTTTCCCTACGATCGCTTTGGGACGTCACGCGAGTCCTCTCCGTGACGTGGCCAGGCCAGGACGTGCGTCGAAGTGCGGGGTTGCCGTCGATGACGGACGGATGCGTCGTGAGGACGCCGTCGACCTTGCCGAGGCCGCCGAGGAACATGCGAGCCGCCTTACGACCCTGGCAACGCACTCCCCTGTCTGTTCGTGCTCGGCTCGAGAGCATCACCCGTAGCTCTGTCATGCATTCGACGGCGATCGCCGATTCGAAGCCCCACCTGGTGGGAGACCTGTTCGGGTGCCTCCTACCTGGTCTGCCGAATCGGAGGCTCAGGCCAGGGCGGCGTGGGTGTCGGTGAGAAAGCGGTCGCGGTCGTCGCCATGGGCGATCGCCGCGTTGTAGATGGCGTCGACTGCAGCAGCCAGCGGATCGTCGTTCGCCAGGGCGATCAGGGCGGGGAGCGCGGCGGCCTGCTGGAGTGCCCCTGCGACGGTGCGGGCGCCGTTCCCTGGCGTGTCCAGGCGCAGGGTGACGGTGGTGTGCGGAACCTCGGGATCCGACATGAGCCGGCTGAACGCGGCACTTCCGCTCTGCTCGGTGAAGGATCGGGGCAGTGGGCGGTCGGCCTCGGCCGCGGCGAGCGCGTCGGCGATCCACCCGATCTGCTCCAGCGCGGCCACTCGCATCGCATGGCGGGCCGCCCAGCATGCTGCCTCCCGCTGGCGGGCGGCGGGCAGCGCATCGATGCGGTCGAGCAGCCGGCGGTCGATCCGGGCCAGCGACTGTGCCTGGCCGAGGAGTCCGCGGACACGATCCGACGGCGGAGCGCCTCCCCACCGCTCGGCGTCGCGCTCGGCCTGCAGATGGCGGTACTTCTCGGCCAGCACGGTTGCCTCGGCAGCCTGTCCACGCAACGTCTGGATCCACGGATACGGCCCGGCGGCGTCGAGCAGATGGTCCCAGATCAGGCTGAGGGCGAAGGCGTGCCGGCCCAACACTCCCTCGTGCCGCAGCGTGAAGCCGTCAGAGCCGGACATCACCCGTACGGCACTTGGCTCGTCATCCGGCAGCGTCGCCAGCGGATCAGGGAAGATCGGATCATCGGCGGTGGCCCACGACCAGGTGAAGGTCCCGTCGTCGACCCGCTCCAGCCGGACCTCCAGGTCGCCGACGGGCAGCACCTCGGCCGGGACCTCGACCGGCGCGGGCCGATGACGGACCACCGCCACCCGGGACAGGTCGGCGTCGTCCTCGTAGGGGTGACCTGCCGGCAACAGCGGCAGGATCCCCGGACGGGCCGACGGGCGAGGTACCAGTGACAGCATCGCCCATTCCGCGGCCTTCGCCGGCTTCTGCTCCCAGTCGCGACCTGCGGGGTCGGCCAGCACGGTGCGCCATGGCGCCTCCTCGGAAACTCCCCAGATGTGCAACTCGTGCCGCTCGGGCGGGTCCCCGCCGGTGCGTACCGTCTCGTGCAGTCGGTCGCGTGCGTGCACCCGCACCCTGACAAGCCCACGAGGGACGGCGACATCGGTCAGGACGTCCGTGGTGCCACCCATCAAGCCGATGACCGACAACCGACCGCTGGGACTCCAAAGGGTCACCTCACTGATCGCGTCCCAGCCGACGTCGGCCTCTGCCGCCGGCCCGGACAGTACGCGAACGCGTGCCTCGATCCACCCGGTGTGGATACCGCAGAAACCGGTGAACTGAGTCGGCCCGCGGACGTGCAGCAGGTCGTCGCCGAGGATGTAGATCCCCATGCCCGACACACCCGGCGCTGTGAACACCTCGTACTGGCAATGGCTGACCGGCAGCCGCGCCCAGTCGGTCATGAGCGCCGATGGTCGATCCGCGCCGGCGGCATCATTCACTCCCAGATCCTACGGCCGTCGTCATCTGACCAATGCCGCGAGGGACCGACGGGAAGTCCCGGCCGCGGCTGTCCGACCACGTCGGCCAGCCGGCCCGAGATGGACGGATCGCCGCCGTCAACGGCGTATCGGACGATCTGCGGCATGAGCGCGCCACCCGCAGCGGTTCACCTCGTTTGCACCTGCGGCATGCTGGTCCGGTGTCTGCCAACGACGTGGTCGCAGCCCTCGCAAAGTGGTCGCCGTGGCTACCCTTCCACGATGCGGCTGTCTCGGCACCGCGTCTCCCAGGCGTGTACCTCGCTCGGCAAGGGGCAGCAGGCGGTCTCGTCTACGTGGGCATGGCCGGCGAGCGTCGTGGCCAAGGACTTCGAGGACGGCTCACGGTGTACCGCCGTGGGAAGGCAGCGGTCAGTGGGCTGGGAGAAGCCGTCCTGGATCGGGCCTTTGCCGATGCCGCCTTCGTGCAGGAGCACCTGGAGCAACTCATCGGCGGCCGGCCCAAGCGCGCGGCGGCCTGGGCGCAAGACGCCTTGCACTGGGCCGACCTGCATGTCAGTTGGGCTGTGACGGAGGACCGGCAAGCCGCAGTGACACTCGAGCGAGCAGTTCTGGACGCGTCGGCCGCGTCACCGCTCTGGAACCGAGCACGATAGCGATTCCTCATCGCGGCATTCCGTCCGTCAGGCGCGATGTCGTGCGGCGGATCCGGACGCGAATGTCGAGATGGTCGGGCGACGTCGGTTCGGGTCCGGCACGATGGGGTGGGCGGTGTCGGTGTCCCGCTGCTGTTCGGCGTACATCCGGGTCCTCGCGGCTGTAGCCGGACGCGACGGTGACCACCGGCACCACATTCACCAGACTCGGAGCCGACGGCGGCTGCTCCCCCTCGACGGGGCAGCCGGGAGGAGGATGCGATGCGGGCCGTCCAGAAGGTCCGCCATCGACAGGTCGACGTCGACGGACTGGAGGTATTCTTCCGCGAGGCCGGGCACCCCGGTCAGCCGGCGGTACTGCTGCTGCACGGATTCCCTTCCTCGTCGCACACGTTCCGCGAGGTCATGCCCACCCTCGCCGACGTCGCGCACGTGATCGCGCCGGATCTGCCCGGCTTCGGGATGTCCGCGTCGCCCACCGTCGACGAGTACGACTACACGTTCGGGAACCTCTCCTGGACGATCGAGAATTTTCTCGACCAGCTCGGGATCGAGCGCCTCTTCGTCTACCTGCACGACTTCGGCGCGCCAGTGGGATACCACCTGGCCACCCGCGCCCCGACCCGCATCCGCGGCCTGATCATCCAGAGCGGCAACGCGCACCAGGACGGCCTCGGCGCGCAGTGGGACAGCGCCCGGGCCTACTGGGCCGACCCGACCGACGCCACGCGCGCCGAACTGCCGGACTGGTTGAACTTCGCCGGCACCCGCGACCAGTACCTGGCCGGGCTGCCCGAACGGCTGCACGCCCTGCACGCCCCCGAGTCGTGGCACCTCGACTGGGAGCGTATGAGCCGGCCCGGCAACGTCGACGCGCAGTTCGCGCTGTTCACCGACTACGCCAACCACGTCGCCCGCTTCGATGAGCTCGCCGCGTACCACCGCGCTCACCAGCCGCCGGCGCTCGTGCTGTGGGGACGGCACGACGCGTACTTCGACGTCGACGAGGTCCTCGCCTACCACCGCGTCCTCGAGCGCCTGGACGCGCACATCTACGACGGCGGCCACCTCCTGTTGGAGACGCACGCGGCGGAGTGCGCCGAGCTCATGCGGGCGTTCGTGCGCGACAACGCGTGAGCCGGGTCCACCCCGTGGACGCGACGTTGCCAAAAGCGTAACAACCTGGTTACCCTTTCAGCGTGGATGAGGTGGCTGCCGCGATCGCCGACCCGGTTCGGCGGGAGATCCTGCTGATGCTGCGCGACGCACCGCTCTCGGCCGGCCAGATCGCCGACCGGTTCGTGATCAGCCGGCCGGCCGTCAGCCGTCACCTGCGCGTGTTACGCGAGGCCGGCCTGGTGCGCGACACGGCCGACGGACGCAGGCGTGTCTACACGCTGGTCACCGCGCCGCTCGACGAGCTGACCGGGTGGCTGGGACGGCTGATGCGCCCGGCCGGCTGGCAGCACCGCCTCGACGCGCTGGAGACCGAGGTCTACCGCACCCGCCGCGAGCGGCAGACGGCCGCCGGGCGGCACCCATCGAAGAAGGAGACCGCATGAGCCCCACACCCACCGGCCGACTGATCGGCGACGACCTCGTGCTGACCCGCACCTTCCGCGCTCCCGTGGCTGACGTCTGGGCCAGCCTCACCGATCCGGCGCGCACGGCACGCTGGTTCGGCCCGTGGCAGGGCGACGCCGCGCCGGGACGCACGATCAAGGTCCAGATGGCGTACGAGGAGGGCGAGCCCTGGATGGACATGACCATCGACGCGTGCGAACCGCCGCGCCGGCTGGCGGTTTCCGCGGTGGACGAGCACGGCGGCTGGCATCTGGACCTGGAGCTGGTCGAACGTGCGGGCGTGACCGAGCTCCGGTTCACGCAGCACCTGACCGGCACGGAGGGCGTCGGCGAGGTCGGACCGGGCTGGGAGTACTACCTGGACGCGTTGGCGGCCTCGCGCGACGGCCAGCCGGCGCCGGACTTCGACGACTACTACCCCGCGATGAAGGAGCACTTCGAAGCGCAGCGGTAGAGGTGGTGTGATCAGGACGTCGATCGAGGGGGGCACGGTGGGGCGCAACGCGATCATCTTCCACGGGACCGGCGGCTACCCGGACGCCTGCTGGTATCCCTGGCTGGCAGGGCGGCTCGCGGCCCGGGGGTACGCCGTCGAGGTGCCGCACCACCCGGGCATCAACGTCGAGCCGATCGCCACGTTCCTGCCGAAGGTGCTGAACGGGCACAGCTTCGACGAGGACACGGTCCTCGTGGGCCATTCCGGCGGTGCGGCCCTCCTGCTCGCGCTCCTGGAACACGTGGACGTGGCCGTCGCCCAGGCGATCCTCGTCGCCGGGTACTGCACCCGGCCCAACACGGAGGAGGAACCGATCCTCCAGCAGGGCTACGACTGGGCCGCCATCCGGTCGCGCGTACGGGACATCTACTTCATCAACTCCCGCGAGGATCCGTACGGCTGCGACGACCGACAGGGACGCGCCATGTTCGAGCGGCTCGGCGGCACCCAGATCGTGCGCGACGACGGGCACTTCGGCGACCACGACCAGCCGTACGAGCGGTTCGAGCTGCTCGACCGGCTCATCCCCTGACGTCGCCGGCGCGACGGCACCGACCCGTCCGACCCGGCTTGCAGGGGCGTTCCCGCGTAACATGGGGCACTACCGGGTCCGGTTCCCGATGGGTGGCAACCTCGACGCGTCGCTCCGGCGCCTCCGGTCTGTTGTCGAGCGCCAACGCCGGTCAGCCGTCCCGACCGGTCCCGTCCGTCGCTGAGCGGCGGTTGCGGCGCACCGCGTAGGCACGACGCATCTTGACGTAGTTGCCACAGCCAGCCATGGAACACCAGCGACGCGCCTGGTTCCGCGAGGCGTCGTAGTAGGCCCATCGGCAGGTGTCCCGGTCGCAGACCTTGAGCCGGGTCCAGACCCCCACGAGGTTTTCTGCGCTTGTGCAGGTGGCCAGGCAGCCATCGGGGCCGTAGATGGTGGAGACAGCCGAGGAACAGGGGCGGCAGCCGCCGTCCGCCACCGAGCTGACCGACCGACAGGACATCCGTCTCGACGCGGTCATGACCGGCGGGGTCAGCCTGGCGGTGTGGATCAGCGGCGTCACCCTCTACGGGTAACTCCGCCGGTGACATCGCAACGGCTCCCGGCAGCGGCTCGGTCCACTACTGACCTGCAGTCTGTTCAAGATGCGCGGAGGCGAGTCGCCTCCGCGCATCCTTGCGTGGGCGGGTCGCCGTCAGGGGGCGGATGGCGTCATGATCGACAATCTCGTCAGGTTGGCAAGGTCGGCTGTCGGCGTAAGCTCCACCGTGCTCGCGCCTGCCGCCTTGTCCGCAGACGCTCGCCCGATCGTGACAGCGCCAACCTGATTGCTCTGCTGGGACGGATCCGGCATCAAGACACGGTTGGTCTGGTAAACCTCACCGTCTGCGGGAACGCCTTCCATGACCAGCTTTCCGCCGGTGCCACGTACGGAACCCGGAACATTACTGATATTCGTGTACACCTGGCCGGCGAATCCGGTGCTGGTGATGAGGTCGACAGTGGCTTCGCCGCGGACGGTATCGACTGCCGTTACGCGTCCCACCAAGCCTTCGGCGACGACGGCCAGTTGCCCCTGCCGGACTCCCTGGTCTTTCGGGAACGCCACGATTATCTGTTGGCCGTTCCTGCGGAGTACCTCAGCGGGTACGGCCCGCGCGTCGCCGTCCACGCCGTCCTCACCAGGCACCTCGAACACCTTCGTGAGGCTGGCGAACGGTCGCTTCGGCTTGGTGAACCCCGCGATCGTCGTCGTTTGCGCGGTCGCAGCGATCGGGAATTCTTTTACAATAAGGCGACTGGTGGGTCCGTCCGGTTCTTGTATCATTTCATCATCGACTGCGGTACTCGACACCCGCACCGCTGTCACGCCTGGCATGGCGATGGCGATGGCATAGGTGCCCCAGGGGTCATTACTAACCTCGCCGGCGGCTCCGGACAGCCGTGGACTGACCAGGCTTATCACCTGAGTCTTCACCGGGTCGGGCGCCGGCCGATCCGTCCGCATCCGCAAGGCGTCCGCCGCACCAAGATCACCGGTGAAGAACGCCAACCGCGCGTCGCCCTGCTTGTCGTATCCCTGCAGGACGACCACCGTCGAGCGCAGGCGTGGATGGCGCGTCGCGACAAGGGCCCGAACATCAGTGTGCGGGCCTGCCGAGTTGGTGCGATCCCAGACGCTGGTGGCCTCACGTACCAGGCCAGCGTCCACATCTCCCACCGGGGACCAGCCCAGAAACGGGCCATCCGGCGGCGGTGCAGCGAGTTGGGGTGTGGGCCCGAATCCGACAACCCGAAACGTCGTGACCAGCACCGCCAGGCATACTGCGGCCGCGGCTGCGGCGGCGATACGCCCTCGCCCGCGACGCCGGTCTGCCCGCCGCATGATCTTGCCTTCATAGCCCTCGGTCGGTGCCACCGACTCGGCCAGATCCGCCAGGCCGTCACGCAACTTGGTCGTGTCATGCATAGCGCACCTCTTGATCAGCAGCAGCGTCGACCTCAACCCACTGCTTACGCAGAGTCTGCAGACCCCTTGATGAAAGACTCTTGACCGTACCGACCGAACAACCCAGTACGTGTGCCGTTTCCTGCTCGGACAGGTCCTCGTAGAAGCGCAGTACGACGGCGGCGCGCTGTCGTGCTGGCAGCCCGTCCAACGCCTGGCGGAGCAGGTCCCGCTGTTCCACCCCCACGTACTCGTCGCGTGCCTGACTCTCCACTAGCCGACCCAAGGGCTGTTCCCACCAGGATCGGCGCCGCTTCCAGGTCACGAAGGTGTTGACTAGAATGCGCCGAACGTAGTGATCGACGCCTTCTGAGTGCTGCAGTCGAGACCACGCCACAACCGTCTTGACAAGCGTCGTCTGTACCAGGTCCTCGGCTTTCCCTCGGTCTCCGCACAGCAGGAAGGCAGTCCGGAGCAGCGATCCGTAACGCGCCCGTACAAAGGCTGTCACCTCTCTATCCTCGCGATCATGCATCAGCCACCCGCACCCTCAGTTTCAGTCTCACGGCCACTACTTACGCTCTCGACCCCAGCAAACGTTGCCGTGACTCCGGAACTTTCGACGATCGATCGTCTCGACCCGCGGGTCGGTGAGGGTGACGACCAGCCCAGCCCGTTTCCTCGGTCAGCTCCCGGGCCGCCGCGTCAGACGCGGTCTTCGCCCGGCTCGACGTTGCCGCCGGACAGCGCCCACCCGCCGCCGTCGCGGCGCTCGATCATGACGATCCACCGGCCGCGGTGCGCGCTCATGCCAAATTGAGCGCGTTACCGCGTCGTCGGCGGGCAGCCGATCTGCTACCGCGCAAGCAGGGAGCGCAGGACCTTGATGATCTCGTCAGGCGCTTCCTCGGCCATGAAGTGCCCGGCCGACGTGGTGCGGTGGTCCAGATCAGCAGCCCAGGTGTGCCACAGCGCGGCGGCGTCGTAGCCGAGTGCGGCTCCCCAGTCCTGCTGTACGACGGTGGCCGGCATGGGCAGCCGATTCCCGGCGGCTCGGTCGGCCTGGTCGTGTTCGATGTCGATGCCGGCCGAAGCGCGGTAGTCGGCGACAATGGAGGGGACCGCCTCGCGGGAGGCACTCAGGTACTCCGCCCGCAGGTCTGCAGGAATTGCCTGGGGATTCTTGGCCCATACGTCGAGGAAGTAGCCGAAGAAGGCGTCCGCGCTGGCGCTGATCAACTGCTCGGGCAGGCCGGGTGGCTGGGCCATCAGGTACAGGTGGAAGGCGACGGCGGCGGAGGACCCGTGCAGGATGTCCCACATGTCCAACGTTGGCAGGACGTCCAGGATGGCGAGGTGGGTGATCGTGGCGGGATGGTCGAGGCCGGCGCGGATGGCGACGAGGGCACCACGGTCGTGCCCGGCCAGGGCGAAGCGCTCGTGGCCGAGCCTGCTGGCGAGGGTGACGATGTCCGCGGCCATGGTCCGCTTGGAGTACGTGTCGGTGCCGCGCGCGTCGGGCTTGCCGCTTGCGCCGTAGCCGCGCAGGTCGGGACAGATCACGGTGTGGTCGGTGGCCAGGTCGACGGCGACGTGCCGCCACATGACGTGGGTCTGCGGAAAGCCGTGCAACAGCACGATCGGGCTGCCCGTACCCCCCACCGCCACGTTCATCGTCACGTCCCCGTCGACCGCGACGCGCTGGTAGTCGAAACCGGGAATGGTGATAGTCATGGTTGTCCTTTTCTCATCGGGTGGGCGATTCCAGCGTGCCGGTCGCGGATGAGCAAACGATGAGCGCGATACGTTCAACGCAGGCGCGGAAGGGCGGTCCGATCAGTGCAGGTCAGGTTCGGTGTTCTCGGGCCGGTTGTCGCCTGGGACGGCGACGGCGCGCCGATAGACCTGAAAGGGCCGAAACACCGCGCGGTGCTGGCGCGACTCCTCGTCGGGCGCGGTCGGGTCGTACCGGTCGACCGCCTCGTCGATGACCTGTGGCAGGAGCCCTCACCAGGTGCGGTAAGCAGCGTCCGCACGTTCGTGGCGGCGTTGCGGCGCGCGCTGGAGCCGCAGCGTGCACCGCGCGAGCCGGCCCGGTTGCTGGTCACCGAGGGCCCGGGCTACGCGCTCAGGTTGGCGCCGGACGCGGTCGACGCCTGGCGGTTCGAGGACGAGGTCGCCGCCGCGCCCACAGCGCCGCCGCAAGAGGCACTCGAGCGGCTCGATCGTGCCCTGACCTGGTGGCGGGGGCCCGCGTTCGCCGGCATCGACGACGAGCCGTGGGCGCGCGTCGAGCGTTCCCGCCTCGAACAACTACGGCTGAACGCGATCGAGCAGCGGGCCGAGGCGCGACTGACTGTCGGGCGCGCCTCGGACGTCGTACCCGATCTCGACGCCCACGTAGCCGAGCATCCGTGGCGGGAGGAGGCGTGGCGGCTACTGGCGCTTGCCCTGTACCGCGCGGGACGCCAGGGTGATGCGCTCGCGGTACTGCGCCGCGCCCGCAGCCTGCTCCTGGAACAGCTCGGCGTCGATCCGAGCCCGCGGCTGCGTCGCCTGGAGACCGACATCCTCCGCCAAGCCGATCTTGTCAGCGACGGGCTGGGTTCACCGGGACCGCAACGGGTCTGGGCGGAGACCGCAGCGGCATACGACCGTACGGTGGCGTCCGGCTCCGCGTCCCGGCTGGAGTCGACGGTCGGCCTGCTGCGAAGTCTCGCCATGACGGGGGCGAGCGGACTTGAGGCGGCGCGCGAACAGCGGATCGCGGCCATCGCCGCCGCCGAGCAGTTGGGTGATCCTGAGCTCACTGCCCGGGTGATCGGCGGCTACGACGTACCCGCGATCTGGACGCGCTCGGATGATCCGGCGCAGGCGACGCGGATCGTGACGGCGGCCGAGCGGGCCCTGGCTGCCCTTCGTCCTGGCTCGTCCGAGGCCACCCGCGCCCGACTGCTGGCCACGATCGCGGTGGAGTCACGCGGTACCCGTGCGGCGCGCGGACCCGAGGCGGCCCAGGAAGCGGAGCGGATCGCGCGCCGGCTGGGCGACCCGGCCCTGCTGGCCTTCGCTCTGAACGGCGTGTTCATGCAGACCTTCCATCGCGCGGGCCTGGCTCCTGAGCGGGACCAGATCGGTGCCGAGCTCGTCGCGCTCTCCGCCCAGCACGGCCTGGGGACGTTCGAGATCCTCGGTCATCTCGTCCGATTGCAGGCCCGCAGCGCGCTCGCGGACTTCGTCACCGCCGACCAGCACGCCACCGCAGCGGACCGGCTCGCCGACCGGCACGACCGCCCGCTGGTCGGCGTGTTCACCCAGTGGTACCGCGCACTGCGACTGACCGCGACCGAGCCGTCGCCGCAGGCCGCGGAAGCGGCCTACCGCAAGGGGGCGGCACAGCTCGCCAACGCCGGCATGCCCGGCGTCGAGCGTGGCCTCCTACCACTGGCCCTGCTATGCCTGCACGTGTCGCACGGCGAACCGCTCCGCTTCGACGATGGAACCGACTGGGGCCCCTACCTGCCCTGGGCGCGTCCACTCGTCCTACTGGGACGGAACCGCCCAGCCGATGCCACCGCGGCGCTGCGTCAGACTCCCGATCCGCCGCGCGACCTGCTGTTCGAGGCCCTGTGGTGCCTCACCGCCCAAGCTGCAATCGCCCTGGACGACCGGACGGCGATGAAACGCGCCCGGACCGAACTCACGCCGGCGGCCAACGAGCTGGCCGGAGCCGGCAGCGGCATGCTCACCGTCGGCCCCGTCTCACGCCATCTCGACCACCTCGACGCGGCCCTCAGCCGCAGCCGATGAGCCGGAGAGCTGGGCTGTCCGGGGACGAGAATCCAGTCGACGGCCGCGTCGGTGAGGGTGTGCGGCGGATAGGTGCCGTCGCCGAGGACGCAGCGCAGGACGCCGTCGTCGTCGCGGCGGCGGGCAGGGTGAGGGGGCTGCGGCGACGGCCCCGGTGAGGCCGGCGCCGACCTGCGGCGTGCCCACCGCCCACCGACCCCTAAGTGAGAATCGAAGGTGTTGCTTTGATCCACTGGCTGTGCGTACGATCCCCCCACCAGGAGGGCTTTACATGGTAAAGCGGCATCCGACTGCTAGTACACGCGGTCAGATGTGGCGCTCACCTTATGGTGAGTTGATTTTTTTTGAGGTTGTTTGCTGCGATCACATGAACGCTCACCTGCCCGCGGCGAAAGCCGTCGGGTCAGCCTATCTTTCCCCGAACGTCCTTTCCACACGAGGGCTGGAGCCATTCATGCATCTGTCCGTCTTTAGGCGGAAGGGGCCGGAAGGCACATCGCCAGACGTGTGGCCGCTCGATTCCGCTCCGCAACAGTATCACTAAATCTCTGTCTATGCGCTGCCACCAAGGAGCCGAAGCATGCACGACGTCTTACCTTCGGCCGTCCGTGGAGTCCCGGGTGGGGTGGCCCTCTAGACCATCCTGACGGCGGCCTCGACCAGACGGTCAGCATGGGTGTTCTCAGCTGATGCCTACAGACCTGGCCGGCCTCCAGAGCGGGCTGCCGGCCCGGCATCCACTCCCCCGCGCGGATCCCGTCCCCCGCCCTTGCACGCTCTCCGTTATCCCTCCTCCTGCTGGTCGATCCCTCTCCTTCCACGCCAGAGGAGAGAACGCAACCCATCCCTGCCACAGGAGCGGCCGTGACTGAGCAATCGCCCGAGTTAGCCGACCGGATTCCAGGAGACGAATCACTCCTCGAACTGCCAACCGACCGGCCGCGTACCCGTGCTGCCGGTAGCCGTAGGGCGGACGAGCCATTCGCCATCACCGGAGTCGTGGCCGAACAGGTCGACGCATTGGCTGGTCGGGTCGGGACCGACAGGTGGGTGGTCCTCCAGACCGCGTGGCGCCTGCTGCTGCACCGCTACAGCGGGCAGAGACGATTCGTCATGGGTGTCATGGGTGTCCCCGTCGGATCAGCCGGGGTGCACGAGCACACCACGGAGCCAGGCACCGTCGTCGAGTGTGGCGATCCCGGGCCACTGGGATTCGACGCGTTGGCCAGAGCACACGCCTCCGAGCTCAGGTGCCTGTCTGGCAACCCGGCAGAACAACCGGGCGACGGCGGACACCGAGTCGGATCTCGGGCCCGGACGGCACGCGCGGTGTTTGCCTGGTACGGCGAGGAGACGACGGTCCACGGCGAGCCGTCGGAGTCTCCCGTGGCCGATGGGAGCACCTTCCGGGCGGACGTCAGACTGACGATGACCGCGACCTCCGCCGGTCTCGACGGTCGGCTCAGCTACGACCCCGAATTGTTCGACCGCGACACCACCCGCCGCATGGTCACTCACCTGATGACCCTCCTGGGCAGCGCATACGCTGATCCGCACACCCCCGCTCGTCTCCTCACCCTGCTGACGCCCGACGAGACCGCCACGATCACCCGGCAGTGGGGCCGGGGCAGGGCAGCCAGCACGCCCGACCTGTGCCTGCACGAGCTGTTCGAGAGGCAGGCGGACCGGGTGCCGGACGCCGTCGCGGTCTCGTGTGGTGAGTCCACGCTCACCTACGGGGAGCTGGAGCGCCAGGCCAACCAACTCGCTCGGCTGCTCCGTCAGCGCGGGATCGGGCCGGAATGCCGGGTAGGCGTCCTCCTGAGGCGGGAGCCGAGGGTGATCGTCGCGATCCTGGCGACGCTCAAGGCCGGCGCAGCATACGTACCGCAGGACCGCGATCAGCCTCTGGAGCGGACGGCGACCACTCTCGCGGCCGCCGGTGTCAGCCTGACGATCACGGATGCCGACACCGCTGACCTTCTGGTGCCGACCGGCCTTCCCGTGCTGGACGTCGATCGGCATGCCACCGAGCTGCGGGCACAACCGAGCGACCGGCCGGAGCCCCTCGCCGCCCCACACAATCTGGCGTACGTCATCTTCACCTCCGGCTCCACCGGCACGCCGAAGGGCTCGATGATCGAGCACCGAAGTGCCGTGAACTACCTGCTGTGGGCTGATTCCGTGCTGCCCACGGGCCATCGGCAGGGCACCCTGGTGCACACCCGGCTGAGCTTCGACTTCACCGTGCCGTGCATCTTCGTACCCCTCATGAGGGGCGCGGAGGTGGTGTTGCTGTCCGACGGCGCGAGGATCGACAAGGTGGTCGACGCGCTCACCGGCGACGCCGACTTCGACTTCGTCCGGCTCACCCCGTCGCACCTCGAAGTCCTCGAAGGGCAGCTTCGACTGCGGGGCGGAGAACTGGCCACCAGGACTCTGTTCGTCGGCGGTGAACCGCTGCGACTGGAGGTCGTCAGGTCCCTCGCGGCCCGGGCAGCGGGGCTGACGGTGCTGAGCCAGTACGGCGCCACGGAGGTCACCGTCGGCGGTTGCTGCGTGGACGCGACCGCCGTTGCCGCCGCAGGCGGTCGAGGCACCACTCCTCTGGGGCGCCCCAACCCCAACATCCAGGTCTACGTGCTCGACGAGAATCTTCAACCGGTCCCGTACGGGGTCGTCGGCGAAGTGGTGTTCGGTGGTGCCGGGGTCGGCCGCGGCTACGTGAGGTCACCGGGTCTCACCGCTGAGCGTTTCGTGCCCGACCACCTCGGCGGCCGCCCTGGTGCCCGCCTCTACCGGACGGGGGACCTCGGACGATACCGCGCGGACGGGACGCTGGAGATCGTCGGGCGCCGGGACCGTCAGGTGAAGGTCAACGGGCATCGGATCGAACTCGGTGACGTGGAGAACGTACTGCACACCCACCCGGGAGTGGAGCGGGCCGTCGTAGGCGTGGTCGGTCGTCCGGACGGACGGCGTCGCCTGGTGGCCCACGTGCAGCCTCGCCCACTGGTGGAACCGGTCACCGCTCGACAACTCCAGGAGATGTGTGCCGCCGTACTGCCGGCGTACATGGTGCCGACCAACATCGTCATCGTGGAGACGCTGCGGCTCACGCCGAACGGCAAGATCGACGTACGGGCTGTTTCCGATCACGCCGACCGCGTCGGCGACGAACCCGCTCCCCTCAGCCCTGACGAGCAGCGGATCGCGCGGGCGTGGCAGACGGTCCTCGGGGTGGACGTGGTGGAGTCCGCAGACGACTTCTTCGCGCTTGGTGGCGATTCCCTCGCGGCGATGCGCGTGGTTCACCTTCTGGAAGCGGCGGAGCATGTCCGGATCGGGTTGGATGACATCTTTGCCCATCCGGTCCTGTCAGCACTGGCGGCGCGGGCGACGAGGGTGGAAAGCCTCGCCCAGCCGGCCGTCGCCGCCGAAGATCCGACAGGCCAGCCGGCCGGTGGCCTGTCCCCGACTCAAAGCGGTCAGTGGCTCCTGCACCAGGTGTATCCCGAGCTACCGATATACAACGTCCCCCTGGCCTACGAACTCACGGGGCAGATCGACGTGGCCGCCCTGAACCAGGCGCTGCACCTCCTGGTGAGCCGGCACGAGGTGTTGCGCACGTCCTTTCCGGAGAGCCGTGGCCTCTCCACCCTGCGGGTGCATCCCGACGCGAGCGTCAGCCTCGACGAGGTCGATGCGACGGGGAACGACCCCGCGGTGTTGAAGGCGCAGATGCGTCTCGTGGCGCGGACACCCTTCGACCTCGAACGCGCGCCCCTGCTGCGCGGCAGCCTGGTGCGGCTTCGCCCCGACAGGCATGTTCTGCTGCTCTGTCTGCACCACATCATCTGCGACGACTGGTCGATCGGTGTCCTCACCAAGGAACTGAGCGAGCTCTACGACAGCATCGTGGAATCGCGGCCGGCACGACTGCCGACGCTCGACGTCACGTACTCCGAGTTCGCGGCGTGGTACCAGCGGTGGCTCAGCGGCGAACGGCTGGCGCGCCAACTGGACTACTGGCGTTCAGCCCTCGCCGGCTACGTCCCCTTCGACCTGCCCACCGACAGGCCGCGCCCGAAACAGCGACCGGTGAGCGGCGATCGGGTCGAGGTCGACCTGCCCGGTCCCCTCATGGGCCAACTCCGTGCGACGGCTGAGGATCACGGCTGCACTCTCTTCATGGCGGTCGCCGCGGCGTTCCAGGAACTGCTGGCACGATACGCCGACCGGGACGACGTGGCGATGATCGTGCCAGTCGCGGGCCGCCATCATCCCGGTACGGAGTCTCTCGTGGGGCTCCTGATGAACACGGTCGTCCTGCGCGTCCATACCGGCGGCGCGCCGACGTTCGTGGAGATGATGGAGCGTGTGAGGCAATCGGCGCTCGGCGCATTCAGCAACTCGGACGTGCCTTTCGTTCGGCTCGTGCAGGAGCTCAGCCCTCCCCGCGACCGGAGCCGCCAGCCCTTCACGCAGGTCGCCTTCGCACTTCAATCGGTCACGCCTGCCCCCGTAACCTTCGCCGGCACGGAGGTCCGACAACTGTCTATCCACAACGGAACTGCCAAGCTCGACCTGATGGTCGAGGTGATCCCCGTTTCGCCGACACGATGGTCGTTGCGCGCCGAGTACGCTACCGAGATATTCGACCGCGTTGCGATACAGGAGTTGGTCCTACACTTCCGTCAGCTACTCACCGCCGGAGCGCGGGACCCGAAAGCACAGCTCTCGGGGGTGCAGCTGGTTGAGGAGCGCCACCCCTCGTAGACGGCCATCGAGCTTGGTGCTCCCGTCCAGCGCCGATGTTCGACAGCGGGACGTTGCATGGCGAGTTCCACTTCCGCTGCCCCTCGATCCCGAGCCAAGCCGCCTCTGCGCACTGCCTGGAAAACCCAGTGGGCGAGGTCGAATCAGCCGGATTCACCGGTCGACCCCTCGATGCATAGAAATCGGTCAGGAATGAGAAGCGATTACCGCCCCGGCAGGCGAACAGTCATCCTGTGCGTCGCGGCCAGCGATTCCCACGTCGTCGCGAACCACCTCATAGCCTATTTGCTCAGGTCCCGCGGCTTCAACGTGGTGAACCTCGGCGCCTGCACGACGGTGTCCGATATGTGCGATGCCCTTCTCCGGTGGCCTGAAGCGGAGGCGGTACTCGTCGGCAGCCTCAACGGACACGCACGACAGGATCTCGCCGACCTGCCGGCGGCGAAGGAACGCGGTGCGATCACCTGCCCGGTGATCGTCGGGGGCAACCTGTCGGTGGCCGTGACCGACGACATCAGCCAAGAGGCGGCCCTCTACGCCCTGGGGGTGGATCACATCCTCCGCGACCCGTCCACGATCCCCACGGTGCTCGATCAGCTCCGGGGGCGACCCGACGGCGAGGTGACCGCCCTCTCGGGTGCGCCACGCATCGAGGAGACAGTCGATGGACACCGATGAGCTTCCATCGGCTGCCGATTCGATCGGTTTCATCAAGGGACTGAACAAGCCCACTGTCTCCGATGTCCTGAGGGCGGCGCAGGCCCAGGGCCTGGTGGCGGTTCAGCCGCGCTGCGGTGTCGGCGGTCATGAGCAGATGCGCGCCCTGTTGCTCGCCCTCGAAGAAGGCGCCCACCCCGACATCCTGAGTCTGACGATCGACTCCTACACGCGGCTCAACCAGTTCGACAGGGCGCTGTCGTCGTTGTCCAACGCCCCTGAGGAAATGAACGGCTACCCGCTGGTGACGCACGGCTGGCGGCGCGGACGCGACCTGAACCAGGCGGTCTCGGCCCCGCTGGAGGTGCGCCACGGCTCTCCGTTGCCGCGCCGGTTGTTCGAAACCACGATCGCGTCCGGAATAACGTCCTTCGAGGGCGGCGGGATATCGTACAACCTGCCGTACTGCAAGGACGTGCCGCTCGCGGCCTCGTTGGACGCGTACGCGGAGATCGACGCGAGGTGCGGCGAGCTGGCTCAGGCGGGCGTGGTCGTCGACCGTGAACTGTTCGGCAGCCTCACCGGCGTGCTCGTGCCGCCGTCGGTCAGTCTCGCGATCAGCGTGTTGGAAGCGGTCATGGCCACCCGCGCCGGAGTGACCTGCATCTCGGTCGCGTATCCCCAGGCCGGCAACCTGGTGCAGGATGTCGCCGCGCTGCGCGCGATCCGGTCCCTCGCGAGCCGCTACCTACCCTCGTCAGTCGACGTGCACCCGGTGCTCCACGAGTTCATGGGTGTCTTTCCGAAAAGCCGCGCCCGCGCCGAGCAACTCATATTCGCGGGAGCCCTGACCGCGAGGCTCGGCGGCGCGGCGAAGGTGGTCACGAAGACGATCCAGGAGGGCTACGGCATCCCGGACGCCTCGGCGAACATCCATGGGATGCGCCTCGCACGGATCGCGAACGCCCCCTTCGTCCATGCCATCCGGCTCGACGAGGACGCCCTGGAGGAAGAGCAGCACTGGATCGAGCGCGAGGTGGATGAGATCGTGGGTCCACTGCTCGCCGCCGCCAGTCTTCCACTGGCGGTCTCCTCGGCATTCGAACGCGGCTCCCTGGACGTTCCCTTCAGCGCGAGCAGGCACGCGAGGTCGAACGTCATGCCGTGTCGGGATCGTGCCGGCGCGGTCCGCTATCTGGACGCGGGCGGGCTTCCCTTCTCCGGGGACGTCATGCGTCGAAACCGCAGCCTGCTCGATGACCGGTGGCTCACGGCCACCGATCACGACCGGATGCGACTACTGATGGCAGACATCAACTACTTCCTTGAGCCGCCAGGGGAGCAGGATTTCGACTTTGCGCCGACTGTGGTTGATTCGGCAACCCAGGGAGCTGATCCGGAGGAAACGTATGCTGCATGACTGGTTCATCCGGAGCGTCGAGAAGTATCCAGACGAGCCCGCGCTGATCGCCGACGGACGACAGTTCAGCTATGCCGAGCTCGACGGGATCTCCCGCACCATCGGCCACCGCCTGCTCGCCGAGGGCGTCGGCCGGCCGCGAATCGGCCTGCTGTCCACGCGTACCGTCGAGACCCACGCGGCCTACCTCGCGGGGCTGCGGATCGGCGGCGTCGTCGTGCCGCTCGACCCTGCCCATCCTGCGGATCGCCTGGCCTTGGTCGCCCGCTCGGCCGGCCTGGACTTCATCGTCGCCGACGACACGGCGGACGCCACACTTCTGGACTCCCTCCCGGCCCGTGTCGTACGCATCGGCTCGCCATCGACATCGGACATCGCTGCCGGATCGCCGTCGCGAGGCAGCTTGCCTGACCGGACGGGCGATCCCGACGACCTCGCCTATCTGCTGTTCACCTCAGGCTCGACGGGCCAACCCAAGGGCGTGCCGATCACGCACGGCAACGTGGACCCGTTCATCGATCTCAACGTCGCCCGCTACGGGATGGAACCAGGCTGCCGACACTCGCAGATGTTCAGCCTGACGTTCGACCTGTCGGTCTTCGACATGTTCGTCACCTGGGGCTCCGGCGCCGCCCTGGTCGTACCGTCGGCCGACGACCTCTACGATCCGGTCGAGTTCGTCAACAAGCACCGGTTGACGCACTGGTTCTGCGTACCCTCTCTGGTCTCCATGGCCACCCGGGCGCGGCTGTTGTCTCCGGGATGCATGCCGTCGCTGCGCTGGAGCCTGTTCTGCGGGGAGCAGCTCACGCTCAACCAGGCGCAGGCGTGGGCCGAGGCGGCGCCGAACAGCACGTTGGAGAACCTCTACGGGCCGACCGAACTCACGGTGGCGATGACGTCATACCGCCTACCGAAGGAACGCGGCGCCTGGCCGGCGACATCCAACGGAACAGTGCCGATCGGCGCGGTGTATCCGCATCTGGAATCTCAGATCGACCCAGAATCCGGCGAGCTGCTGGTACGGGGCTCCCAGCGGTTCCACGGCTATCACGACGCCAAGGACAACGTGGGACGGTTCACCGAACCCGCCCTTGCTCAACCCGGGTCCGACCGCCCCGGGCCTGAGGCGTGGTACCGCACCGGCGACCGAATCGCCCTGGAAAATGGAATCCTCGTTCACCTGGGCCGCCTGGACCACCAGGTCAAGATCCGCGGATACCGGATCGAGATACACGAGATAGAAAGCGCCATGCGGATGTGGACAGGGGTCGATGACGCGATCGTCCACGCCGTCGCGCATCACGACGGGCAACTCGAGCTCGCCGCCGTCTGCACCGGTGACGTTCCGTCAGCGCCAGAACTACGCAAACGACTTCGTCCCCACCTGCCCGACTACATGATCCCTACGCGCATCGAGACCCTGGACGGCCTTCCGGTGAACGATCGCGGCAAGACCGATCGAACGGCCTGCGCGGGACTGCTGCAGAAGAGGTTCGCGCGCTGAGTCCGGCCGTCCGGAGCATGGAAAGGCGATGACACCAGCCGACAGGGTGGAGTGCGTTTCTCTTCGGCGACCGCCCGCCCGAGTGGTGGCCTTGGCGGCGAGCAGCGGGGCAGAGTCCGAGTTTGTCCCTTCTACTTCTCTTGGAGAATCTGATGCCCATGGATCAACTTGCGCGGAAGTCGCTGGAGGAGTCGATGTGCGCCCTGTTCGCCGAGTGTCTCGACATCGAGACCGTTTCGGTGACGGACGACTTCTTCGACGTCGGTGGCCACTCGTTGCTCGCGGCTGAGGTCGTGACGAGGATCAACGTCGAACTGGAGGTCGACCTGAGGCTCCGTGACTTCTTCCGCAAGCCGACTGTCGCGGAGGTCTGTGAGCTCATCGCCGAACAGGAGGGCGTCGCCCGGAGCGAGCGCTCGTGAGGACAGCCCGCGGCAGCGTACGCACCCCGTACCCCTTACGACGGACACAGAAGGGGCGCCCGCCTGGCGGCGGGTGCCCCTTCGCGAACAGACGTGTCTAGTGACTACCGGAAGGTGACGTCACTTCTGTTGACCTTGCAGTTGGCGTCGTTCCAGCCCTCGCCGAGGTAGCTGGGTTCGCTGCCCTTGGGCACACCCTTGTACTTGCCGCAGATGGTGGCCGAGCCGATCACGACCACGCGAGTGATCGTCGCGGTGTCGTTCCAGTTGCTGTTGATGCCGGCGAGCATGTCGATGTCGTCGACGAGGACGTTGTCGATACGCACGTGACGGGTGTGCGAGGTGGAGCAGTTGCCACAGGCGCGGTACAGCTTGCCGGACCCCTTCAGGTAGAAGCCGGAGATGTTGACCGTGCCGTTGCCGTTGTGCTGGAAGGTCTTGTCGCTGCCGTTGCGCGCGCCGCCACCGATGATGTAGGAGGTACCGCCGTTGGTCTGCTTGAAGGTGGCGGCGTCCTCACCGATGTCGTTCCACCACACGTTGCGCAGTGTGCAGGTGCCCTCGCAGTGCACGCCGTCACCGGCGGGCGAACCGAGGATGACGTTCTGCAGCGTGCCACCATTGGCGATCTTGAACATCGGGTCCTGCGACTCCCCCTGTCCACCGTCACCGATGCAGCAGTACGTCTTCATCCCGCCGTCGAAGGTGCCGGAGACGCTGACCGTGCCCGAGATGCTCACCGAACCGGCCGACGACGGCCACGCACCAGTCGGCGCGCCCGGGTTGCTGGTCGGGATGGCCGTCGGACCGCTGGTGGGGCCACTGGTCGGACTGGTGGTCGGGATCGACCCGCCGCTGGAGTACGTCTCGAACTCGGCGATCCGTGGGGTGCCGGACGCGCTGGTGATGACGAAGGAGATCTTCTTCAGCGACGTCGAGGAGAAGTTGATGGTGCCTGGGGCGCTGCTGCCGCTGGCCAGGACGGAGCCCGTGTCGTGGTTCTTGAGCTGCCAGCCGCTGATCGCGCCGCCGCCCGAGGCCTGCACGATGGCGGCCGAGGACACCGTCGTGGCGCCGCCCCACTTGACCGAAACCGTGCCGGTCGAGCCGCTCGGCGACCAGTAGGTGCTGGGGTTGCCGTCGATGACGTTGCCATAGCTGGTACCACTGGCCTTGCTGGAGCCGTCAGCGCCGGCGCCGAGGCTCAGGTTCGTGGCGGCAGAGGCGTTGGGAATCTGCAGCGCCAGGGCGACGACGGCACCTGCGACCGCGGTGGCACCACCGGCCAGCCACCGCGCGGCGACTTTGCGTCTCATCTGAGTTCACCTTTCAGGCATGGGCACCGGGTATGGGAAAGCGCTTTCCGGCAACGATAGAGGCTGACCAATGAAGTGGCAAGGATCACTTCTTGTTGACGACCGCTTCCTGTGCGTAGTGCCACGCGGTGGTGACCCCGACGGCGGATCCGGCGGCGAGGCGGGCGTAGGTGTCACCGTGCGCAGGTGACCGGGGGCGTATCGCCCCGACCTGCAAGGTCAGGGCGAAAAGGCTCACCACATGGGCCCGGCCGGCTACCCGTCCTACGCCGACAATTGCTCACCACCTGCACAAACGTCCGGCTGAGTCCACCGGTGGCTGCGCAGGCGGACGTCACGACTGCCCTCGCCTGGCACCTCGCCGGAGGTGCCTACCGCAACCGACGGGTGTGACGTCGTAGCCGAACCGGTCGCCGGTCCGGGCAGCGCCGTCGATCCGCCCTGTCCTCGTCGGACAGCGCCTCGGCCAGCGGCCCGACACTGGCGGAAGTCAGCTCCCAGGGGTGGCTGTCCCATGGCGGTCACCGCTCGGCGATTGAGAGCCGGAGTTGAGGAGCACCGGCGCGAGCAGGGTGCCTCGTTCGGTGGTGCCGCGGATGACGGTGCTCGATTCCCTGACCAGTCGGGAGGTGAGACCGGTGAGCCCGGCCGGTCCGTAGTGCAGCCCCCACACCGCGTGCCAGTCTCGCACCGTGCCGCCCTGCTCGTCGTAGCCCGGCTCGGTCCGGGGCACCACCCGCCGCTGCACGATGTACCGGCCGTCCCTGGCCGCCGTGGTGAGCGCGGCGCGCCAAGTCGTGTCGTCGACCGTCCAGCCGGCCACCGTGCCCTCCCCCCGGGCCAGCGTGGTCGGTTTGAGGATGTTGTCGGACCGGTCGCGGATCAGACCGGTCAGGTCGTACGACGCGTCGATGCGGGTCGCCTGGGGCAGGATCCGGCGCAACGAAGCGCGTTCGGCCTCGGTCAGCGCGCTTTGCACCGCGGGCAGCTGCACCAGGGCAAGGCAGGACTTGCTGTTGAACACGTCATGCGCCGGTACGGTGACCACCGGCGGCATGGTGCCGTCCGCTGAGGGGTGCAGCCGCCGCCAGGCGATCGCCGGTTCCGGCTCGGCGGCGAGTTCCTCCAGGTTGAACAGCCGCAGGATCGCGCTGACTCCGGCGACACCGTCGGCGATGGTCCCGTCGGGTTTCGACAGATCGGCGATTTCTGCCAGCCGGGTCCGGAAGGGCCGCGTCTCGATCCGCTCCGCCATCGGCTGCCATGCGGCGGCCCACTCCGCGAGTGCCCCGGTCGCCTCGACCATCAGCACCTCCCTGAGCTCGCCGGGCCTGCCGGCTTCCTGCTCCGGCGCCGCCGCGTCCAACACGTCGACCAGGCCGGTGACGGAATCGAGGTGACGTAGTCCGTGTCGCTCGGCGAAGGGACCGAATCGTGGGTCGGCCAGGATCGCGGCAGCCAGAGGTGCCCGCCGCACCCCGCCGACCGCGGTGCTCAGGCCCAGCTCGATCACCTTGAAGCCGGTGCCGTCGTGGATCAGGTCGGCACGGCCGTACCGGACGAGGCGTGGCAGGTCGGTGTCGACGAGCATCGGGCGGATCACCGCCGGCGCGTCGGTCAGCGCGCCGAACGCGGCCAGGCTGCCGCCCGCGAGAAGATCGGGCAGTCTGCCGACGACATCGAGCAATACCTCGAAGTCGGCGTAGAACGAAGCGATCTCACGCTCCGCGACGAACATCGGGCGCGGGAAGGTCCGCGCCGCGAGTTCCGGCCCCAGCACCGCGACCGCGTGATCGGCTGGCAGGTCGGCCGGCAGCTTGCCGGCTCCGACCGCCCTCAGATAGTCCGCGGCGGGGTCGGGAAGGAACACCGGGCCGGTGGAGCCCATCAGGCGCCCCCTGCCCTGGTCGCGACGCGCAGGTGGTGCGGCGTGCCGTGGCAGGAGCGGGTCGGCGTCGGCCGTCCAGGCTGACAGGAGCAGGGCATGGTCTGCCTCCAACTGGCGCAGCAAGCGGTAATCGGCGTGCAGGAGTTGACAGCGACCGGGAACGGGTCGCCTGGTCGAAGGTGGCTGTCGACGGAGTGGAAGGACTCGAGCCGATGGAGTCGACGGGAGTCGTAGCCGGCGGAAGCGCCCGAGTGCCGCGACAACATCACTTCATCGCCACGGTTCGGCTGAGTTTCAAGGCACCAGACCCGACGGACCCGCAGTGAATCGTCCAGCACGAGCACGTGCGAAGTCGCGCGTGAAGGTCACCGGTTCCTCCTTGGCTCCGACATCGTGAAGAGCTCGAACCCGAGGGCTGGAAGGAGCCGCTACCAGCGTTCGACGAGTGATCAAGGCGATGATCAGCCATAATTGCCTGTTTGGCAACGAGAGAGTTGTCGGTCCCTGGGGTCCGGCACCGGGGTTGCCACCCGTCAGCTCGCCGCCGACATGAGCACGACCGAGTCCGGCCCGGTCTCTCAAGTTCCTGGAAGCCGTCGGCTACCACGCCCGCGTCCGGAAGCTGACCACGATGCTGTGGGACGCGGGGCAGTTCCTAGGCGTGTTCTTCGCAGCCTCATGAGCCGGTCGGTGAGGTCGTGGTGGTGGGGACGGCCGCCGGTCGCCGTGGCGACCAGCACGCGGTTGAGGGCATGGGTTCTCCAGCGCTCGAAGGAGGAATGGTCTGCGCGCCGGCCGGCCGCACCGGCCGCACGCAGGACGGATCTGGCGCGGAGGTGCCCTTCCCCCACACGCTGCGCTGCTCCCGCCTTCCGCCGCCCGAGGCAGCGAAAGTTTCGCGCCGGACGGCACGCTTTCTCCTTGACGCACGTCAATGCTGTCCGCGCAACCGCCCGCGACGTTGACTTCACCGGCTCGCTTTCCTAGCCTCTCCAGGCAACTATCGCTGTCGATAGAGGAAATTTCTTTAAGCCCCGTGGGAGCCGCATGAGTATCGCGCAGCAGGAGACGGCCACCCGCGAGCGTGCGGCCGGTCCGCCGCGCTGGGCCGACGGTACGTTCCGCAACCCGGTTATCCCCGGCATGCACCCGGACCCGAGCATCTGCCGCGTCGGCGAGGACTACTTCCTCGCCTGCTCCAGCTTCGAGTACTTCCCGGGCGTGCCGATCTTCCGCAGCCGCGACCTTGTGCACTGGGAGCAGATCGGCAACGCGCTGGACCGGCCGAGCCAGCTCCCCCTGCCACCGCAGATGCCCTCGTCCGGCGGCGTCTACGCACCCACGCTGCGCCACCACGACGGCCGGTTCTGGCTCATCGTCACCAACGTCGCGCCCGACGCCGGCACCATGGTCTTCACCGCCACGGACGCCGCCGGGCCGTGGTCGGAGCCGGTGCGGCTGTCCGACGTCGCCGGCATCGACCCGGACCTGGCCTGGGACGAGAACGGCGACTGCTGGTGCACGACGGCCGGCATCCACCAGGTGCGCGTCGACCCGCACACCGGCAGGACGCTCGGCCCGCCGCGCCGGACGTGGTCCGGCGCACCCGGCGCGCAGGCCCCGGAGGCCCCGCACCTGTACCGGATCGGCGGCCTCTGGTACCTGCTGATCGCCGAGGGCGGCACCGAGCGGGGGCACGCCGTCTCCATCGCCCGTGGTCCCGCGCCCGACGGGCCGTTCGAGCCCTGCCCGGCCAACCCGATCCTCACCCACCGCGGCACGCACCGGCCGATCCAGAACACCGGCCACGCCGACCTCGTCCAGGCGCCCGACGGCTCCTGGTGGATGGTGCTGCTGGGCGTACGGCCGGGCGGTGGCACCCCGGGATGGCACGTCCTGGGCCGGGAGACGTACCTCGCGCCGGTCACCTGGGTCGACGGGTGGCCGGTGGTCGGCGACGTCAGCCCGGTCATGCCCGCGCCACCGTGGCCGCCCCGGCCGGTGCCCGCGCCGCCCGTCCGCGACGACTTCGACGACGCCCGGCTGGATCCGCGCTGGGTGTCGGTGCGGTCCCGACCCGCCGGGTGCTGGTCGATGGCGACCCGCCCGGGCTGGCTCACCCTCCACGCCCGCGGAGCGTCGCTCGACGAGCCGGACGTGACCTTCGTCGGCCGTCGCCAGCAGCACCTGTCCTGCCGGGTCCGGGCACTGGTCGACCCGGCCGAGGGCGTGGGTGGGCTCGCCGTACGCCTGGACGAGCGGCACCACTACGACATCGAGGTCGGCGACGGCCGGGTGCGGGTCGTGGCCCGGCTGGGGTCGGTGCGCCCGACCGTCGCCACCCGCCCGGTGGCACCGGGCCCGGTCCAGCTCCGCGTCGACGTGGTCGCCTCCGCGCCCGGCAGTTGGCACCCGTGCGAGGAGCCCGACGTGCTGCGACTCGGCATCGAGCACCCCGACGGCACCTTCGACCCGCTCGCCGAACTCGACGGCCGATACCTGTCCACCGAGGTGGCCGGCGGATTCACCGGCCGGGTGATCGGCGTGTACGTCGCCTCCGGCACCGTCCATGTCGACTGGTTCGACTACGAACCGCTCGACGTGGCCGGCACTAGCCTGGCGCCGTGACCCGGACCGGCCGGCGAGGAGAGGAGGCTGGGGTGTCGCACGCCAGGTCAGGGGAGGTGGTCGCCGGCCAGGACCACCGGCCGGACGATCCGTCCCGGCCCGTGACGATCTCCTACATCGCCCGGAGCGCCGGCGTGTCCGTCCCGACGGTGTCCAAGGTCATCAACGGTCGGTCCGGCGTGTCCGCCGACACCCGGGCGCGGGTCGAGGCCCTGATCAGCCGGTACGGATACCGCCGGTCGTCGCCGGCCACCCGCAGCAACATGATGGAGCTCGTCTTCGACGAGTTGCAGCACATGTGGGGCATCGAGATCATCCGCGGGGTCGAGCGGGTCGCCCGTGAACAGCGCGTCGGCGTCGTGCTGACCGAGTTCGGGCCGGAACGCAGCGCCATCCACTACTGGATCGACGACACCCTCGCCCGCCGCCCCGACTGCGTCATCACGGTGGCGCAGTTGACCGACGAGCAGCGCGACCAGCTACGTGCCAGGGGCATCCCCTTCGTCGTGCTCGACCCCACGAGCGAACTGCCCGACGACGTCCCCTTCGTCGGCGCCACCAACTGGGCCGGCGGCCGATCAGCCACCCGCCACCTCATCCGGCTCGGCCACCGCCGCATCGCCGTCATCGCCGGGCCAGAGCACGTCCTGTGCAGCCGCGCCCGGCTCGACGGCCACCGCGCCGCCATGGACGCCGCCGGCCTCACGGCCGATCCGGGACTGATCAGCAACGCTCCGCTGACCACCGAGGCCGGCCACGAGGCCGCCCTGGCGCTGCTGAGCCGCGAACCACGGCCGACGGCCGTCGTCGCCGGCAACGACCTGCAGGCGGTCGGCGTCTACCGCGGCGCCCGCGACCTCGGCCTGCGCATCCCGTCCGACCTCAGCGTCGTCGGCTTCGACGACCTGCCCATCGCCGCCCTGATCGACCCGCCGCTGACCACCGTGCGTCAGCCGATCGTCGAGATGGCGGTGGCGGCCACCGAACTCGCGCTCGCCCTGGGCCGGGGAGAGCGGACGACCCAGGTCGGCATGGAGCTGGCCACGACACTCACCGTCCGCGGCAGCACCGCCCCGCCCGGGGGCCGGTAGGGCATGCGTGACAGTCGCGGGTTCCGGCCCGCTGGCAGACGCTGATTGTCGGCGGGGCTACAGGTTGTTGATTCGGGCCAGTAGCTCTGCCTCGGTCAGGTCTTCCAGGACCGCGTCCTGCTTGCGGCCCAGGACCGCCAGCAGCTTCTCCTTCTCCAGCTTCTTGGCCGCCGCCGCCTTCGCCGCCTCGTCCTCCGTGAGGCGGACGGCGATGATGTGCTTGACGACCTCCAGCTTGGTCTCCAAGGTTGCCTTGGCCGGATTGGCCTCGGTGGCCACGAACGACTCGGTGTCGACGGCCTTGAGCTCGGCGTGGACCGCCTTGGCCACATCATCGAGGCTGAAGCCGGACCTGGCGGTCAGCGGAAGCTCCCACAGCTGTTCCGTGGTCAGCAGTCCCTTGGCCGACGGATAGCGGAACTTCTCCCTGGTGGCCTTCTCGAAAATGGTCACGGCAGCCTCTCTGAAATTTCTGGGTAGGGAATCAGAACTGGATGCTGATGAGGCGGCGCCGGCCGCCGGTCATGGTCACCTTGGCGACCACAGAGCTGCGGACCGTGGAGCTGAAGCCGAGGCCGGACAGCTGATCCGGAGACGGCTCGCACTTGGTGCGATCGCCGAGAACCTCGAACACCTTGCGGTGCGGTTGCAGGTCGCTGCGGAGGAACTCGTTGTAGATCCCCCGCGTCGGCTGGTCGTTCACGCACCCCTTCAGGATGAAGAAGTAGTGCCGGTTGCCGACCTCGTTGTCGTCGAAGTAGTTCGGCGAGTACATGATGGTGGACACCGGTACGAACTGTTCGGTGGTGATGCCCCACAACTCCTTGCCCGCGCTGCCCGGCTGCACGTCCTTACCCGGCCGGAAAACGGTGATCACCCCGCCGGTAACCGTCATCCGGCCCACCTCGACGGTCTCCTTGTGGCCGACCGCGCGCTCGTGGCTGTAGTGCTCGATCTTCCCGTTGCTCTCGGTCTCGATCACGAAGCCGACCTGGGTGCTGTCCCGCTTGCGGTACTGGTTCACCTCGATCCGGTACTCACCGTCGGGGACACGGTCGGCCCAGGTGACGTTCTCCACCGGCTCGCGGGAGAGCGTCCCGCTGGCGTTCATGTCGACGTCCAGCTTGTTGCGCTTCTCCCGGTACCAGATGTGGTCGCCGTTGGGTTCGTACACGTGCAGGTCCAGGTCGTCGTGGTTGAACCAGGACAGGCTCACCCGCAGCTTGCCGGTGACGTTGCCGCCGGCCCGCTTGACCTTCTCCCTGATCGAGTCGGTGACGTTGCCGCCGTACGACCAGCCGAAATCGTTGTCCCACTTGAACAACCGCGGAGCAGTCGGGTGCCGGCCGGTGGTGAGGCTGACGAGGTGCGGCTCGTGGGTGTTGGCGACCCACAGGTCGATGGTGGCGGCGCCGGGCAGGATGTCCTTCATGAAGGAGACCACGGAAATCTCCTCCGGCTTGGCGTCGCGTAGGAGCGCACCTGACGACCGGGTGGTGGCTGCCTGCATGAGCAGCCCTTCGATGCCGTCCTTCATCCGTGCCTGGGTGTCGTTGTCGACCCACAGCACGTTGGTGACCGACACGTCGGACAGCCGGGCGAACCGTCGCTGCAACGACTCCTCGATACCCAGCTCGGCAATGGTCCTCATGGCGGCCTTGACCATGCCCGGGGTGATCAACGCCGTGGGGCGCTGGTAGTTCTGCGGCGCCACCTTCGCCTCGAACGACCGGACCGCCTGCTCCAGGTCGACGCCCGTGGAGAGATCCTGGACGAGGGTGCCGATCACGGTGTTGCGGAACCGGGCCGCCGGGTTCATGGCGTTGGCGAAGACGAAGGCACGTCGGTCGGTCGCCTGGGTCCACCGGTTCTGCAGCGAGCGGAACTCGGTCACCGCCCGGCGATGCTCCGCGCCGCGGTAGAGGGCGTTGTCGTCGACGAGGTCGACGACGGTGTCCAGAGCGTGCCGGGTCAGCTCGGCCAGGCCACGCTGGAAGACCTGCACCGCGGCGTCAAAGTTGCCCTGTGCCGCGCCGACGTCCTCGATGCGATGCCGCTTCTCCACCCGGCCGTGCAGGTGGTGCCACACCTCGACCTGGCCGTCGCGCAGCGTTCGGGTGGTCTTCGTCCCGTACTGCGCCTGAGTGGACCGGAAGATGGTGGACAACGGCAGCGAAAGAACGAACTCGTCCAGAGCGGCGGCGACGACGGAGAAGACCGGATCGGATGCCGACACCCCGGACCAGACGGTACGGACCCGCCCGTCGTGGATCTCGACGACGTTGCCGAAGTGCTTGATGAAACCGCGGCAGGTCGAGCAGTCGTACTCGGATCGCTCGCGGAACCGCAGGTTGGTGCCGGCCGGGAAGGAATCGAGAAAGGTGAGCCAGAGTGAGTCCCGGTCGAGACCGTCGCCGACGGCGTACAACTCACCCCTGGACATCGTGGACAGACGCGAAGCCACATCCGCCACGAACTGCTGGAAATCGCCCACCGTTTCATCCCCCTTGATCGCCGGAGATCCTACGCAGCGAACGCCAGTCGGAGGAACGCGTTTCCGGCTGTCCGCACGGTCCCAGACGGGCGCCGGTGGCCGACGGTCAGTCGACCGGAGCGCGTACGGCGGTGGGATGCCGGGCCGGCGGTCAGCAGTTTCCGCCAGTTGACCGGTGGCTTTCCCGCCGGCGGCACCGACGCACCCATCGATCCGGCTATGTGGTGGCGGTGTAGGGCTCGGACAAACTTCCTGGACCGAAATTGAGACCCACGGGTCCGTGTGCAGGACGCACTCAGCCAGGTCACCGCGTCTGGCTGCGGCGTTGTCCAGGGTGGTGACGGCCAGACGGGACTTCATCCGCGAGTCGATGGAAAACCGACGATCCGGTGGGACCAGACGTCCTTGATCGCGCAGAGGTAGACCCTGCCCTCGGCGGTGTGGTGCTCGGTGATGTCGGCCAGCCACAACCGGTTCGGGCCGTCGGCGGTGAAGCCGCGTTGCACAAAGGTCGTCATGCACCAGGCGGACCGACCTTGCCGCCCTGCCGCGACGCTTGCGCTTGCCGAACGCACGCCACCAGCCGTTACCCGAGCAGATCCGCCACGCGGTGCGCTCGACCATCTCCTATCCGGCGGCGCGGGCCTCATCGACCAGGAACCGGTAGCCGAACTCCGGGTCATCGCGGTGGCCGTCCACCAGGGCGTTCGGCGGCGTCCTGCCGACCGCTCCCTCTGGCGTTGGCGCCGACCGGGCCTGTGTGGACGAGCCCATCGAGCCTGCCACCACCAGCAGCGCCAGGACCCGGTCCCGGGCGTGCGCCCCTTCCCCGTGACCAACGGCAGGGCCGGACCCTCCGGAGATACCGGAACGGCCCGGCCCCTGCGGTGCCGTGATCGTTCGAAGCGGCGCCAGATCAGACGCTGATCCGACCGGCCCCGGCGCCCGCCGTGACGATGGACTTCACGTTGCAGGCGGTGTCGAGCTGGTACGGGTACGGGATGGTGGCAACGCTGCCGCCGGTCTGCCCGCCACCCGAGTTGACGAAGCAGTTGTTGCGGGCGACCAGGGAACCGGGACCGGACGAGCCCTCGCCCAGATGGTAGGGATCGGCCGTGTTCTCGAAGTAGTTGCCCTCGACGAGCACCCCGGCATTCATCGTCGATGCGACGCCATAACCGCCGACGTTGCTGTACAGGTTGTTGTAGACGTGGACCGGGTTGCCGAAGCGGACCCGTGGGTGGCGCTGGTTGGAGCCGTCGAACCAGTTGTGGTGGTAGGTGACCCGGAGGCGTCCGACATCCTGGCTGGCGTTGCTGTCACTGTGGCCCAGCAGCATCGACTTGTCATGACCGTAGACCCGGTTCCAGGAGACGGTGACGAAGTCGGAGCCGCGCTTGACGTCGACTGCGCCGTCGTAGCCGCCGGTGAAGCTGTTGTGGTCGACCCAGATGTTGGTGGCCGACTGCTCGACGTTGATCGCGTCGTCGCTCCAGTTGCGGAAGTTCAGGTTGCGGATGATGACGTTGCGGTCGCCGTTGACGGTGAGACCGCAGCCGGAGATGGTCGCTCCGGCGTTGCCGAGAATCGTCTTGTTGGACCTGACCCGCAGCATGCCGAAGCAGGAGATCGTGCCGGACACGCGGATGACCGCGGCGCTGGACGAGCCGAGCGCGCTGGAGAGAGCGGCCGCCGTGGTCACCGTGGTGGTCGCGGCGCTACCGCCGCCGGTGGTGCCACCGTTCTGGGTGGCCCAACCGACCAGGCCGGTCTGTGGCGTTCCAGGATTGCCACCGATGGGAACCATCTGCCACTGCTGGTTCCATCCGTTGAGGTCGGCGTACTGGGAGATCCGTCCGCCGTCGGCGGTGGACCATTCCCACACCTCCATGGCCTTGTTGGAGTGCCGGTTGACCAGACGGACGTACCCGCTGTCCGAGTCGAGCACCTGGAACTGCTGGTTGGTCGCGTTGAGATCGGGCCACTGCCGGTACTCCGCGCCGTCAGCGGTGTTCCACTCCCACAGATCGACAACCTTGCCGCTGTGCCGGGCCTGCAACCGGTAGTAGCCGCTGCCGGAACTGACGAACCGGAACTGCTGCCAGGCGCCGTCGTTGCGGGACCACTGCTGGATGGGTGCGGCGTCGGCGGTCGACGTGTCGGCGACATCGAGAACCTTGCCGCTGTGTCGGTTGACCAGCACGTAGTAGGCGCTGGTGTCGATTGTCGCCGCCTGTGCCGGCGGTGCGCTGACCACGGCGACACCGGCCGCGCCGGCCAGCGCGGTGATCATGGCCAGCGCCAGGCCGCTACGCCGGCCGCGGCGGATCGATCCGCCGCTGAACGGTCTTCTCATGGCTTTCAGGGGCATCGTTCCTCCTGGACTGGTCGGAAGGGCTCGGGGCAGGAACACCGAGGTGGCCGAGAATCGGGTCACCTGAGCCGGTGGGTCGCTGATCCGGGTGGGCGGCTGGCTATTCCAGGTGGAAGGTGGCGGAGGCGCGCTCGGCGCTCGAACTCACCGCTTCCACGTGGAGCAGTCCGCCGCGGTGGCGTACGTACCGGCCCGGGAAGTTCTGCGACTCCAGCGAGAGTCCCGCGCCGTCGGCCAGGCCGGCCCGTCGTTGGAAGCTTGCGTCGCCGTCGAACAGCGTCGAGCCGTCGTCCCGTTCGACGTACAGGGCGAAGTCGCGGTGGCGTAGGTAGTAGCCCGGGAAGTTGGTCGATTCCAGCGACACGGATCCGGCGCCGGCGAGGCCGGCGACGATGCGGAACTGCGAGTCGGCCAGGCTGGTCACGTTCGGCTCGACGCGGGCCCGGTAGTCGTAGTGCCGGACGTAGCTGGCGGTCAGGTCGTGCGAGCGCAGCCGGACCGGCGTGGCCCCGTCGGGCACCGGGATGCCGAGGTTCGGGGTGCCGTCGGCGTTCCAGTACAGCTTCTGGATCCTGGTCCGCCGGTTCGGATCGTTGAGCGGATCGCCCACGATGTCCCGGTAGTTGCGGTCGTGGTAGACCAGGATGTCGCTCTGCCCGTCCTCCGAGACGGTGAACGAGTTGTGGCCGGGACCGTACTGGCCGGTGGCCGCGTTGCTGGCGAACACCGGGGTCGGGCTCTTGCTCCAGGAGGCGGCGTCGAGCAGGTTGGCGGAGGCGGAGGCGCTCAACATGCCGAGGCAGTAGTTCGCGTCCGTGGCGCTGGCCGAGTAGGTCAGGAAGATCCGACCGTTGCGCTGGATCACCGCCGGTCCCTCGGCCACCCGGAACCCGCGGGTCTCCCAGTCGTACGTCGGCACCACGAGCCGGGTCACCGTGCCCGTGATCTGCCACGGGTTGGCGCCCATCCGGGCGAGGTAGACGTTGGAGTTGGTGGAGATGCCGGGCTCCTGCTGCGCCCAGGTCAGGTAACGCACCCCGTTCGCCACGAAGGTCGAGGCGTCCAGGCTGAACGTGTCCCACGGGGTCGTGATCCGGCCGCGCTCGGTCCACGTGCCGGCCAGCGGGTTCGCGTTCGCGTTCTCCAGCACGTACATCCGGATCCGCCACACGTCGTCGGTCCGGCCCGCGGCGAAGTAGACGTACCACCTGTTGTTGATGAAGTGGATCTCCGGCGCCCAGATGTGAGCCCCCATCTCCCCGCTGGCGTGCCGGCGCCAGATCGTCGTCTCCGTGGCGGTGGCCAGCCCCTGCAACGTGGTGGCCCGGCGCAGCACGATCCGGTCGTACTGCGGCACGGTCGCGGTCATGTAGTAGTAGCCGTCGGTGTGCTTGACGATGTGCGGGTCGGCCCGCTGGGCTGCCAGCGGGTTGGTGTAGTTCACCGACGGCGCGGCGTGCGCCGGCCCAGCCGCCGGAAGGCCGGCCGACACGGCGAGAATCGCGAGCACCGCGGCCAGGACCGACCGCAGGCGCCAGCGGGTGTGGCGGGCGGTGGACCCCGGGCTGACTGCCCGGGGGTTGACTGGACGGATCGGGTGCTGATGCAGCATGTGCCCTCCCGGTTGGCGAGATCGGCGGTCAGCGGAGGTGAGCGTGAGGGCCATCCAGCTCCGCGTGACCCGAGTGCGGGTTCGAGGGTGCGGAGCATCCCGGTGGGCAGGCGCGGGCCCGCCCACCGGAATCAGCCGGATCAGTACACGTAGGGCCAGGCAGCGGCGTCGTAGCCGATGCGGTTGATGCCGAGCAGCGACGCGCCGTTGTCGGCGTAGTAGTGGTAGAACAGGTAGTCGCCGTCAGAGTCTGCGAGGAACGCCTGGTGGCCGGGGCCGTGGACACTGCCGTGCGAGGCGAGGATCTGAGTGCCCCCGCCGGAGAGCATGTCCCGACCGGCGCGGTCGACGAACGGTCCGGTCGGGCTTGCCGACCGGCCCACCATGACGCGGTACGTGCTGCTGGCACCCTGGCAGCAGCGATCGAACGAGACGTACAGGTAGTACCACGCACCGCGCTTGACCACGACTGGTGCCTCGATGCCGGGACCATAGGCGGCGAGGCCCTGCATCGAGGTGCCGAGCCGACGTCCGGTGGCCGGGTCGAGCTGGATCGTCTTGATTCCGGACCAGAACGAGCCGAAGCTCAGCCACCAGCGGCCCTGGTCGTCGACCGTGAGGTTCGGGTCGATCGCGTTGAAGTTGTCCGACGTCCGCGACTCGATGACGAGGCCCTCGTTGGTCCAGCTTCCGGAAGCGCCGGTGGTGCTGGTGGCCAGGAAGATCGCCGAGCGGTTGGAGCCGAAGGTCGATGCCGAGTAGTACAGGTGGTAGCGGCCATTGTGGTACGACAGGTCCGGCGCCCACAGGTTGCGGGCGCCACCGGTGTACGTGGTGGTCCACGGCGCGCCACCGGGAAAGACGGCGCCGGCGTTGCGGTAGGTGACCCGGTCGGTCGAGGTCTTCAGCGCGATGTCGTTGCCGGTGTGCGCGAGCAGGTAGGTGCCGTCGGGCCGCTTGACCACGGTCGGGTCGTGGACACCGATGTCTCCCGAAACCCTGATGGGCTGCGGGTAGGACGCTGGCGGGTTACCCGTCGGTGGAGGCGGTGTGGTGGGTGTTCCGCCGCCCAGTCGCACCAACTGCCACTGCTGGTTGGCCCCGTCCACGTCGGAATAACCGGCCAACCGGCCACCGTCAGCCGTCGACCACTCCCACACATCGATGACCTTGCTCGACTGCCGGTTCACGAACCGCACGAACCCACCCGCGGAATCCAGCAACCGGAACTGCTGCGTCGCCGACCCCCGGTCGCTGGTCTGCACCAACTGAGTGCCATCAGTGGCACTCGGCAACTCCAGCACCTTCCCGCTGTGCCGCGACCGCACCTTGTAGTACCCACCACCGGCATCGACGAACTGCCACTGCTGCACCGCAAGATCGTTACGTGTCCACTGGTTCACCGGCGCGTTCTCCGCCGTCGACCAGTCATAGACATCCATCGCCTTACCACTGTGCCGGTTCACGAACACGTACGACGCCGACGTATCCACCGTCGCCGCCGACGCCGACGGCACCCCGAACACCACCCCCGCACCCGCCACCAACACCGCCGCACCCGCGGCCAACCCCACCCGCCACCCACGCCGCCGCGCACCCACCCGCGGCACTAGATCCACACTCACCATCGAAAACTCCTTCTGACAAGAGGCGTCGCAAAGAATCGCCTGGCCGATCTGATAGGGCGCGAGCCCGTATGCGACGTGCGGCTGGACAGCCTGCCGGCTCGGGAAATTGGTCGCGGTCTTCGCTGGATCCGGCTCAGCCGTTCAGTGCCCGATCTGGAACGTGGCGTCGGCCCGATCCATCGCGCTCGAGGACGCGCTGAGCGGGTCGATGCGCAGGACGTAGTTGGCATGGCGCAGGTAGTAGTTGCTGAAGTTGTGCGAGCGGAACGAGGACCATCCGCCGTCGGCGAGGCCGGCGGTCCGATGGAAGGTGGCGTCGGCGGCGAAGCCGGACGATCCGTCGTTGCTGGCCAGGATCAGGACGTAGTTGCTGTGCCGCAGGTACTGGCCGGGGTAGTTGACCGATTCGAACGACACACCCGAGGAATTCGCCAGTCCGGGTCGCAGGCGCCATTGGGCGTCGGCGTAGGGGTCGAACGGGTAGGGGTCGATCCGCGCCGCGTTGCTGGCGTGGCGGATCAGATGGTCGGGGAAATTGTACGACTTGATCCGGTTCCAGTTCGGTGCGCCCCAATGGGACAGCATCGCCGCGTGCTCGGCGGCGGTGATGGGTGCGATGGTGGGGTGCTTGGCGTTCAGCGGCTGGGTGTAGCGTTCCTTGCCGAGCGGGTTCCAACTGTTGCTGTTGATGTCTCCGCTGCGCCAGACGTAGAGTTCGCCGTTGTTCGGGGAGAACGAGTCGCCCCAGAGGAACCATTCGTTTCGGTCGTTGGCCTTTACCACGGTCGAAGCTGCGCGGGGCGAGGCTGCTGGACCGGGCGCCGTAGAGCCGGCCGTCGGCGAAGCTCTTGTAGTACAGGTAGTTCGCCCCGCTCCCGACGTGCATGGTGGCGTCCAGCACGTCGAATCCCGGGTCGAAGTACAGCTGGTGGGCGCTGACCGTACGGAAGTCGGTGGTGTAGTTGACGTAGAAGGAGTCCCGGTTGTTGTTCCTGGCGGAGTACAGGATGCCGTACTGCCCCCGCGAGGCGTCCCAGAACGCCTCCGGCGCCCAGGTGTGGGTGGGCATCGTGTGCATGCGCACCCGGCGGTAGCCGGTGAAGCTGCGCAGGTCGGGAGAGTCCCAGATGTGGATGTACTGGTTCTGCTGCGTGAAGTCCGTGCCCTTGAGGTCGGTGGCGAGCACGACGAAGGTGTTGTCCTGCTTGCGCATGATGAACGGGTCGCGCAGGCCGCCGGTGCCGGCGGTGGGGGTGACGACCGGGTTGTTCTGGTTCAGCGGCGTCCAGGTGAGCCCGTCGGTGCCGATAGCCAGGTGCAGGCCGTAGTTGTTGGCCACCGACGACGGCGACTCGGTGAAGTAGCCCATGACGTAGCCGCCGAAGGCCAGGGCGGCCCGGGCCGGTGCGGCGCCGTGAGACAGGGCGCCGGCGCCGGCGGCCATCGCCGCGGACGCTCCGGCGGCCAGCAGGGTGCGTCGGGAAACCATCGGGTACTCCTTTCCGGCCCCGAATGGGGGCAAGGCGCGAGGTGCGAACGGCCGCGCCGCACGGACGGGGCGGGTTCACTCCCCGGAGGGAGCGGTCAGGGTGACCCCGAGCCGGGCAGGGGTGCCGAAGTTGGGGGTGCCGTCGGCGTTCCAGGTGAACTTCTGGGCTCGGGTGGACCGGTTCATGTCGCAGCCGCCGCCGGCCGAGTCGTTGGCGTGGTAGACGATCCAGCTCTCGGTGCCGTCGGGTGACGTGAAGAACCCGTTGTGCCCCGGGGCGTAGACACCGTTGGCGTCACTGCGCTGGAAGACCGGGTTCGGCGCCTTGGTCCAGTGCGCCGGGTTGAGGGGGTCGCTGCCGGTGAAGGTGAGCAGACCGAGCTTGTAGTCCGGTCCCCAGCAGGCGCTCGCCGAGTAGACGATCATCGTGCGCCCGTTGCGGTACAGCGGTTCCGGACCCTCGTTGACCGGATGGGTCTGCCGCTCCCAGGCCAACGTCGGGGAGCTCAACCGAACTCGGCTGCCGCTGAGCGTCCATGGGTTGCTCATCGGCGTGATGAACAGGCTCTGCCCGTAGCTGCCACCGGGGTTGTACGTACCCATCAGGTAGAGCCGGTTGTTGACCGTCATGATGCTCGCGTCGAGCTGCCAGTCGCTGCCCAGATCGGCCTTGAACGTGTACGGGCCCATCGGGTCGGTGCCGGCGCTTTCCAGCACGTGCAGTCGTTGGGTGGGGTTGAAGTCGGGCACGTTCTGCCCGGCGGTGTAGTAGAAGTACCACCGCGGTCCGTTCGGACCATTGATCAGGTGGAACTCCGGCGCCCACATGTTGCAGCAGCCGTTGGGCCGTCCGGCCAGGTTGAAGATCACCTGATCCTGGGCGGTGGCCAGTCCGGCGAGCGTGGTGGACCGACGCATGGTGATCGTCGAGTTCCACGTCGTCGTGGCCAGGTAGTAAACCCCGTTGTGCACCTGGAGCCACGGGTCGGGGCCGTTGCGCTTGATCGGGTTCGTGAACGTCCGGCTGCCGCCCGGTGGGGTGGTGGGTGTTCCGCCGCCCAGTCGCACCAACTGCCACTGCTGGTTGGCCCCGTCCACGTCGGAATAACCGGCCAACCGGCCACCGTCAGCCGTCGACCACTCCCACACATCGATGGCCTTGCTCGACTGCCGGTTGACGAACCGCACGAACCCACCCGCGGAGTCCAGCAACCGGAACTGCTGCGTGGCCGACCCCCGGTCGCTGGTCTGCACCAACTGAGTGCCATCCGTGGCACTCGGCAACTCCAGCACCTTCCCGCTGTGCCGCGACCGCACCTTGTAGTACCCACCACCGGCATCGACGAACTGCCACTGCTGCACCGCAAGATCGTTACGTGTCCACTGGTTCACCGGCGCGTTCTCCGCCGTCGACCAGTCATAGACATCCATCGCCTTACCACTGTGCCGGTTCACGAACACGTACGACGCCGACGTATCCACCGTCGCCGCCGACGCCGACGGCACCCCGAACACCACCCCCGCACCCGCCACCAACACCGCCGCACCCGCGGCCAACCCCACCCGCCACCCACGCCGCCGCGCACCCACCCGCGGCACTAGATCCACACTCACCATCGAAAACTCCTTCGATTGTCTGGACCGCCCGGACGCCGAGCCCTCGCTCCCGGCGAAGGACGTCGCCATGACGACGCGCGGGCGGTCGTCGACATTTCGACGACGGCGCCCACCACAGCGACCGTCTCGTACGCGAAGCAGGCACTTGCCGAGGGACGTGACAGCGGCATTACATCCGCGTTACAAACTCAATGTTCGCGTTAACATCGATGGCTGTCAAGTAAGCAAAGTTGATCCACATCGACTACTTTGAGCGAGCGTGGAATTGCGTAGCGCGGCACCGCCCGGCCACCGTTAAAGCGTTTCCTGGAGGGTTGTGCACGGCTCGTCGAGAGGGCGGGACACTCTTCGGCACCATCGGTGCACACCCGACTGGACTTCGCCTCGGCGGCCACGCCGACCGAAGCGAAGTCTCAGCCGTGCCGGGGAGCGGTCAGTGGGTCGGTTCCACGGACAGCCGCACGGCCGTCCACGACACCGGCGGCAACACGACCTGAACGCCGCTGGCGTCGGCCGAGAGCTGCCGATTGGGTCGCAGGACGACCCGCTCCTGGTGATCCACAGTGTTGGTCGCACGAACGTCGTCGTCGGACAGAGTCGACGCCTCCACGGTCCGCACCACGAGGCCGAAGCGACTCAGATCGATGGTCAGCTCGACCGGTACGGTCTGGTCGCGGTTGACGACGAAGACCGCCACCTCGCCTGTCGCCGCGTCGTGGGTCGCGACCGCGTCGACCACCGGCGCTTCTCCGTAGCGGGTCGTCTGGTATGTCGGGCCGTCGACCACCGTCCGCAGCACGTCGCCCCGGGCCAGCGCCGCCGTGCGGGCGAACGGATGGAAGATGGTCTGCCGCCAGGCGGGCCCATCCGGTTCGGTGCGGATCGGGGCGATCACGTTGACCAACTGAGCCTGGCATGCCGCGGTGACCCGGTCGCTGTGGCGCAGCAGGGAGATGAGCAGGTTGCCGACGACGACGGCATCGACGACGTTGTACTCATCCTCGATCACCGGTGGGGCGACCTGCCAGTCGTAGGTGTGCGGCTGGTTCTGGTAGCGGGAGAGGTACCAGACGTTCCACTCGTCGAAGGAGAGCTGGATCTTCTTCTTGCTACGCAGCCGGGCACCGATGCTGTCGGCGGTGGCGACGATGCTGTCGACGAAGTGGTCCATGTCGGTGGCGCAGGCGAGAAAGGACCCGATGTCGCCGTCGTGTTCCTCGTAGTAGGCGTGGCAGGAGACGTAGTCCACCAGGTCGTAGGTGTGTTCCAGGACGGTGGCTTCCCAGGCGCCGAACGTCGGCATGCTGGAGCTGGAACTGCCACAGGCGATCAGTTCCAGGCCCGGTTCGGCCGCGCGCAGAGCCCGGGCGGTGGCCGAGGCGAGTTGCCCGTACGCATCGGCGGTCTTGTGCCCGAGCTGCCATGGACCGTCGAGCTCGTTGCCCAGGCACCACATCCGGATGCCGTAGGGTTTCTCCGCGCCGTTTGCCCGGCGCAGATCCGCCAGGTGGGTGCCGGCGCTCTGGTTGACGTACTCGTGGACGTCAAGGGCCTCCTGCACGCCCCTGGTGCCCAGGTTCACCGCGTACATGATCTCGACGTCGGCCTTGGCGGCCCATCGCGCGAACTCGTCGATGCCCACCTCGTTGGTCTCTATGCTGCGCCAGGCGAGGTCCCGACGGCGCGGACGCCGGTCCCTCGGGCCGATGCCGTCCTCCCACCGGTATCCGGAGACGAAGTTCCCGCCCGGGTAGCGGACCATCGTGACACCGAGTTCGCGGGTCAGGGCCAGCACGTCGGTGCGGAACCCGTCCTCGTCGGCGGACGGGTGGCCGGGTTCGTAGAGGCCGGTGTAGACGCACCGCCCCATGTGCTCGACGAAGGTGCCGAAGGTGCGGCGGTTGACCGGGGCCACCACTGCGGCGGGGTCAAGCGTGACGTGAGCGATGTGCATGGCTGTCCCTCTCGGATTGGTGGTCGTGCCGCCGGCGCCCGCAGTCGACGGGATCACTTCAGGGCGCCGATGGTCAGGCCGCCACGCCAGTACCGTTGCAGCAGCAGGAACGCGACGATCAGCGGGACGATGGCCACCAGCGAGCCGATGACGATGACGTTGAACAGGGCGGGGCCACCGTTGCCGATGGTCGCCGACTGGTACCAGGACCGCAGGCCGACGGTGAGCGGATAGAGGTTCTGGTCGCTGAGCATCACCAACGGCAGGAAGAAGTTGTTCCAGCTGGCCACCATGCTGAACAGCAGAACGGTGACCAGCGCCGGCCGCATGGCGGGCAGCGCGACGCTGAGAAAGACCCGGAACTCCCCCGCGCCGTCGATCCGGGCGGCCTCGAGCATCTCGTCGGGTACCGAGTCGTAGACGTAGACCCGCAGCAGGTACACCCCGAACGGATTGAGCAACGAGGGCAGGATCACCGCCCACACCGAGTCGATGAGCCCGGCCTCGGCCATCAACAGGTACGTCGGCAGGACCAGGGCCGTCGCCGGCACCATGATGAGGCCGAGCAGCAGCGCGAACAGCGCGTTGCGGCCGGGAAAGCGCAGTTTGGCGAAGGCGTAGCCGGCCAGGGCGGCGATCACGGTGGCTCCGATGCCGCTGGTGACGGCGTACAGGGTCGAGTTGCCCAGCCACCGCAGGTAGAGGCCGTCGTCCTGGGTGAACAGCAGTCGGAGGTTGCCGAACAGGTGCAGGTCGGCGAACCAGAGCGGGTCCGAGCCGAACAGCCCGTCGTTGTCCTTGGTCGCTGCCACCAGCAGCCACCAGAACGGCAGCAGGAAGTAGATGACGAACAGCGCCATCACCGCGTGTGCGACGATGCCGCCCCCGCCGCTGCGCCGCGCCGGCCGGGTGGCCTCGGCAGTCGGAGTACTCATCGCAGCGAGCTCCTCTTTCGCGTGGCCACCAGGAAGGCGTACGAACCGACGAAGACCGCTGCGCCGAGCAGGAAGGAGATCGCCGCCGAGTAGTTGTACTGCTGGTAGGAGAACGCCTGTTGGTAGGCGTAGACGTTGGGTGTGTAGCTGTTGGTGATCGCTCCCGGGTTGAGCGGCTGCAGGATGAGCGGCTCGGTGAAGAACTGGAGGGTGCCGACGATCGTGAAGACGGTGCACAACACCAGGGCCGCGGAGATCATCGGCGTCTTGATCCGCAACGCGATCTGCACCGCCCCCGCGCCGTCGATCTTGGCGGACTCGTAGACCTCACGCGGTACGCCCTGGAGCGCGGCGTACAGCACGATCATGTTGTAGCCGGCCCACTGCCAGGTGACGAGGTTGCCCAACGAGGCCAGGACGGTGTCACCGCCCAGGAAGTCGATTCCGGTGAATCGGAACGGGCCGGTGTTCTCGCTGTACAGGAAACCCCACATCAGCGTACCGATGACCACCGGCACCGCGTACGGGACGAAGGCCGCCAGCCGCAGCGTCCGCGCGAAACGCGAGCCGACACCGTCGACCAGCAGGGCCAGCACGAGGGCGATGCCGATCATCAAGGGCGTCTGCACGAGTCCGAAGACGAGCACCCGCACCGCACCCGAGCGGAATTCGGGATCGCCGAAGGCCTGGCGGTAGTTGTCGAACGCCGCGAACACCTCGCCCTCCACCAGGGTGGAGCGGTACAGGCTGAGCTTGAGGGCGTACCCCATCGGCAGCAGCAGGAACGCGACGAGCAGGACCGCGAACGGCGCGACGAAGAACCATCCGACAGCGGCCTGGCGGTCGAACCGTCGGCGGTCGGGCACGGACCGCCGACCGCCGTCGCGCGCGCCGGGCCCCGCGGCCGCCGGAGTGGCGGCTGCGGGGACAGGTCGGGTCCAGGTCATGGCGAGACCTTGAAGCCCTGGTTCGACGCGTACGTGGCGACGTTCTGCTGGACGGTGTCAAGCGCGTCCGGCCAGGATGTCTTCTTCTCCACCGCCTGGCCCACCGCAGTGGTCAGTTGGTTGAAGCTGTAGCTGTTGAAGGGGCTCCACGCGAACTCCTCAATGCCGTTGTAGGCCGGCACGAAGACCTCGTTGACCTTCTGGCCGCCAAAGAACTCGTACTCCTTGTTGCGGAAGTAGTCCCAGTCCAGGATCGGCGTGGCGGTCGGGAACAGGAACGCTTCGTCGATGCCGATCTTCCAGGCGTCCTTGTTCGCTCCGAAGATCTCCATGGCGACCTTGGTGGCCTGCTCGGGGTGCTTCGTCTGGTCGGTCACCGCGAACGATGAGCCGCCCCAGTCGCCCTGGGCGTCCTCTCCCGCGGTCCACTGGGGCAGCGGCGCCGCCCGCCATTTGCCGGCCGTCGTCTTGGCCACACTCGCCAGATAGCCAGGCCCCCATCCCGCGGCCAGGTAGGTGGCATACTTCCCGCTGCCCAGCCCGTTGTAGAAGTCCGTCGTTCCGTAGGCGGTGGTGTCGGCGAGGCCGGCGTCGACCATGCCCTCCCAATAGGCCATCACCTTCTTCGCGGGCTCACTGTTAGCGCTAACACCAATATTCTGCGGATTCGCGATGTCGTAGTTGAACGGCCGCGCGCCGGCCTGCCACATGAGTCCAGTCATGAAGCCGCCGTCGTTCGCCCCGAAGTCGGTCATGAACTTGTCCGGCGCCGCCGTCTTCAGTTTCTGTGCCTGCTCCTTGAAGTCCGCCCAGGTCTTCGGCACGGTCAGCCCGTACTGCTCGAAGATGTCCTGCCGGTACAGCATCGCCATCGGTCCGGCGTCGACCGGGATCGCATGGACGGCGTCGCCGTTGCTGACCTGCTTCCAGGCCCAGTCGACGTAGTTGCCCTTGAGGTCGTTCGCCCCGTACTTGCTCATGTCGACGAGATGCTTGGTGAGCTGGAAGGTCGGCAGCTCCTGGAACTCGAGCATCACCACGTCGGGCGCGCCCTTGCCGGCCTTCAGCGCGGTCTGCAGCTTCGTGTACTGGTCCTGACCGGTCCCCGCGTTGGTCCACTCGATCTTGATGTCGGTGTGTGTGCGGTTGAACAGGTCGACGACGCCCTGGAAGGCCGGATACCACGCCCACACCTTGATCGTGACCGGGCCCTCCTGCTTGTCACCACTGCCCGAACTGCACCCCGCCAGCAGCAGGGCGGTGATGACCGCCGCCGCCATGGCCAACGGCCTGCGTCCTAGACTGAAACTCCTGGCACTCACTGGACTCCTCCATCGGAGATCGACTGCTGCGGCAGCCGATGCGTGTGTCACAGAGGCCGGTCGCGGTGCTGGCACACCGTGGCCGGCCGCGAGGGGCGCGGCTTCGCATGTCCTACTGACACCCGCACGCCCCGCGCCCCCGCACCCCCGCGCGCTCGCAGCACGTCCTGATATCGTCTTTGCAGCGCTGCAAAGACAGCATGCCCGGACCATCGATGGACGGCAAGAGGTAACCTGCCGGAAACTCGCGTCGGCCTTCGGCATCGGAAAGGTAGGCCGGAATGCGGCGGGTTGTCACCCTACGGGAGGTCGCTGAGCTGGCTGGGGTCTCCAGCCGGACGGTGTCCAACGTGGTCAATGGTTACGCCAACGTCACCGAGCGCACGCGGGCACGGGTGATGCAGGCCGTCGAGCAGCTCGGTTACCGGCCCAACGTCCTGGCCCGCAACCTCGCGCAGGGCCGCTCCGGGCAGATCGCCGTCGTCGTGCCGTACCTCGACACGCCATACTTCTCGGAGCTGCTGCAGGTAATCATCCGCGCCGCCCGGGTGCAGGGGTACAACGTGCTCATCGACCAGACCGACGGCGACCCCGACCACGAGCGGATGTTCATCCGTCACGGCCGCAGCCGGCTGCTCTTCGACGGCGTCATCTTCAGTCCCCTCGGCCTCGACCAGCAGGCGCTGGCCGACCACGATCCCAGCCTTCCGCTGGTGATCCTCGGCGAGCGGGTCAGCCAGGGGACGTTCGACCACGTCGGCATCGACGATGTCGCGGCGTCCCGGGAGGCCACCGAGCACCTGCTGGACCTCGGCCGCATGCGCCTCGCCGCAATCGGGGACCAGCCCTATCCCACGGGTGAGGCCGCGCAGCTGCGGACGCGCGGGTTCTGCGAGGCGCACGAGCGCCGCGGCCTGGCCGTGCACGAGGAGCTCATCATCGCGACCCCGAGGTTCAACCGGTTCGACGGCGCGGGAGCGATGCGGCACCTGCTCGACCTGCCGGAGCCGCCGGACGCCGTGTTCTGTTACAGCGACCTCGTGGCGCTGGGCGCGATGCACGTACTCGCCTCGCGCGGCTTGCGGGTGCCCGAGGACGTCGCCGTGATCGGCTACGACGACATCGAGGACGGCGCCTACTCGAACCCGCCGGTGAGCACGATCTCCCCCGACAAGCAGGTGATCGCGACGACCGCGGTCGAGCGGCTGCTGCTACGTATCGCCAGCCGCACGCCACTGCCCGGCATGGAGCTGCGCGCGCCGCACCGACTCGTGGCACGGGAGAGCACCGTGGGCCGAGTTGCGGCGGATGACCACCGGCGACCGACCGGCGCGGCGTAGGGCGTGGCCGGAGTCCGCGGTGAGGAGTGAGCGGGCTCGATCGGCCCCGCACCCGCCCGGACCCGGTTTGGCGGACAAGGCGTGCACGTCTCGGGCCAACCGCCGCTACCTGCGTCGACGCGGGATCGCCGCGGCCATCCCGTCCAGGGCCGACCAGGACGCCAACCGGCGCAAACTGGGGTCGAAGGGCGGCCGGTCCCCCGGCCTTCGACCCGTGGCGGGCAAGCAACGTCAGGCGGTGGGTGCGGCATCAACCGCCTGAATCGCAACCGGGCCGTCGGGACCCGATCGCCGTCCGCGCCGGCCGCTCGGGATCGCTGACCAGCCCGCTCAGCCACCTCGAGCACCGTTGACGCTCCACGAACGACAGCGCCTGCCGCCCGCAGCCACCGCGCGATCGGCAATCGCCGCACGTCGTCGGCTGCCGCGGCGAACGCCAGACCGGCTCTCCCCTGCCACCCGTGCGCACAGGTCGGAGACAGCGGGCCGGCCGGCGCGAGTCCCCTGGCGGGTGGGGGGCTCGCGCCGGCCGGGTCCGCCGCTTGCAGGTACCCCCCATCTCGGCGGACGTCTGGTGCGGCTACTGCGGGACGACGGTGGTCAGGCCTGCCGGCCGTGGCGGGCGGGACCCAAGTGAACGAGCATGTTCGATTCCTTGACACTCAAGATGCGAATCGCTAACACTTGCCCGCAACGCGATCACAACGAACGGAACACCTGTTCCTGCCCCAGCGTGACGTGCCGGAGCTGCCGGTGCGGCACGTCGCCCACCACAGAACTGTGATCCCGTCGGGCTACGCGTGATTCAAGATTGTTAACGCTCTCATAGACAGGGACATGCCGGAGGGGAGATCGTGACCGTGGTCGCACGGCGAATAGCAGCGGCTTCGGCCGCCGGTATGCCCACCGGACCCGCCGCACCGCCGAACGATCCAGCGGCCCGGCAGTTCGGGGACACCGGCAGGCCCGACCACCGGTGGTGGCCGGGCCACGGGACCAACGGCCACCACCGCATCCGGCGGGGCGACGGTGGCCGGGTCCTCGGTGTCACCGGCGCGTCCACGGCGGACGGCGCGCCCAGATCGTCAGCCGGGGCGACATCGACACCAACGACCACCTGTGGCGCTTCGACTAGACCGCACCGCTTCCAGCCGACTGTCGGGAGCATCGATGATGCGTTTACGTTCACTCCTCGTGCTCTCCGCCGTGGCCACCGCCGCTCTCGTGGTGGTCGTCGACGGGCCGGCACATGCCGCCACGCTGCCGGCCGGCACCCGTTCGCTGGAATCGGTCAACCAGGCCGGACGGTACATGCGGCACGTCGACCATCTCGGTCAGCTCGGTCCGGTCACCTCCAGCAGCGCCAACCAGACCAAGCTGGATGCCACCTTCACCGTGGTCAACGGTCTGGCGTCCCCGACCTGCCACTCGTTCCAGACCAAGACCGGCTCGTTCCTGCGGCACCGCGACTACCGGCTCCGGGTCGATTCCAACACCGGCGACGCCACCTTCCGGGCCGACGCCACCTTCTGCGCGGTGGACGGCTCGGTCGCCGGATCAGTGGCGCTCACCTCGTACAACTACCCGAGCCGGCGGATCCGGCACCGCGACTTCGCGCTCTGGCTCGACACCTACCAGGACACGGCCGCGTTCCGGGCGGACAGCTCCTTCCGTCTCGTCGCACCGTGGGCGCCCAGGACGACCAGGGGTCCGGTGATCCCGGGCCTCTTCGCCGACCCGCACATCACCGCATTCGACGGGCGCTATTACCTGTACCCGACCACCGACGGCTACGCGAGTTGGGCCGGCACCTACTACAAGGCGTTCTCCTCCACCGACCTGGTCAACTGGACCGACCACGGCGTCACCCTCGACCACGGCCCGGACGTGTCCTGGGCGGACAACTCGGCCTGGGCGCCGGCGGTGGCCAGCGCCAACGGCCGCTACTACCTCTACTTCAGCGGCGGCGCGGCCAGCGGCAACACCGCCAAACAGCTCGGCGTGGCCGTGGCCGACAGCCCCGCCGGGCCGTTCCGCGACGCGCTGGGCCGACCGCTCATCCGTAGCGACCAGTTCTCCGGTGGACAGGCGATCGACCCGATGGTGTTCACCGACGACGACGGCCGGTCCTACCTGTACTGGGGACAGGGCGTCGCGCGGGCGGTGCCGCTGAACACCGACATGGTCTCCTTCGACGCGGCGCAGGCGCGGGTCATCACGCCGTCCGGCTACAACGAGGCGCCGTTCGTGTTCAAGCGCAACGGCCGATATTACTTCATGTGGTCGGAGAACGACACGCGCAGCGAGGACTACCGGGTCGCGTACGCCACCGGCTCCTCGCCCCTCGGGCCGTGGACCAGGCGCGGCGTGGTGCTACAGAAACGGCTCGAGGTCGGCATCAAGGGCACCGGTCACCACTCCGTGGTCCGCGCACCCGACAGCGACACCTGGTACATCGCCTACCACCGGTTCGCCGTGCCGGCCGGCAACGGCACCAACCGCGAGACCGCCGTCGACCGGATGGAGTTCGACGCCGACGGCACCATCCGCCCCGTCGTACCGACCCTCTAGCTGACTTGAACGCCCCTCCGCGAAGGAGAGATACCCATGTCGAGAGTCCTTGCCCGGCTGGGCGCGGTGTCGGTCGCCGCGTGCCTGCTGTTCACCACCTGGTCGGTGGCGACGCCGAAGGAGGCGGCCGCGCTCGACCCGACCGTCGGCTACCTGATGGCACACTTCACCGGCGAGTCGTCGACCGAACAGCAGATCTATCTCGCCCACAGCACCGACGGCCTGCGCTGGACGGACCTCAACAACGGTGGGCTCGTGCTGCGTTCCACCGTCGGCACCCGTGGCGTCCGCGACCCCGCTCTGGTCCGCTCGCCCGCCGGCGACCGGTACTGGATCGTCGCCACGGACCTGTGCATCGGTTGCGGCCAGGACTGGTCGACCGCGATCAACAACGGCAGCCGTAGCCTCGTCGTGTGGGAGTCCACCGACCTGGTCAACTGGTCGGCGCCGTGGCTGCTGAACGTCGCCGGAGCGATCCCGGACGGACGAAACGCCTGGGCTCCGGAGGCGATCTGGAACCCGACCACCGGCGACTACGTCCTCTACTGGTCGACGAACGTCCCGCTCAACGGGACGACCAAGCATCGCGTCTACTCCGCGCGCACGGCGAACTTCCGCAGCATCACGGCCCCGCAGATCTACATCGACCGGCCCGGCAGCCAGGAGATCATCGACACCCAGATCGTCGAGGTGCCGGCCGGCGTCGGCGCCTACCGCTACGTCCGGGCCTCCCGGGACGGCCAGATCACCGTCGAAGGCAGCAACTCCATCCTCGGCACCTGGACAAACCTCGGGAACTTGTCCGGCCTCGGGCTGACCGGCTCCCAGGTCGAGGGTCCGATGTGGCTGAAGTTCAACAACCGCGACGAGTGGGTGCTCTACCTTGACCAGTACGCGTCCGGGCGCGGCTACCTGCCCGTTCTGACCACCAACCCGTCGAACCCCGGCGGCTTCCGGCTGCCGGCGTCCGGCTCGTACGCCATGGGCGGCACCAGGAAGCGGCACGGTTCGATCCTCAACCTGACCGCCGCTGAGCAGAGCCGCGTGCTCGCCCGCTGGGGCACCACCGCGGCCAGCCGGATCCAGTCGTACAACTTCCCGGACCGGTACGTGCGGCACGCCGACTACGACGCCCGCATCGACCCGAACGTCAGCCCCGCCCAGGACGGCCAGTGGCGGCTGGTACCCGGCCTGGCCGGCTCCGGCACGGTGTCCATCCAGTCGGTCAACTTCCCCGGCTACTACCTGCGCCACTACGGGTTCGACTTCCGCCTGGAAGCCAACGACGGCACCGCCGTCTTCGCCGCCGACGCCACCTTCCAGCAGGTCGCCGGCCTCGCCAACTCCTCCTGGACGTCGTTCCGGTCCCACAGCCACCCGGACCGCTACATCCGGCACTCCAACTACCTGCTCCGACTCGATCCGATCACCGACGCGCAGGGCCGTACCGACGCCACCTTCCGCGTCACCAGCTGAACCCGGCCCCTGGGCAGCTTCCGCCGGACGAAGTTCCGGCAGGGCGACATCAAGGCCCGCCCGTTCGCCCGAGAGTGAGGAGACAACATGAGATTTCGGAAGGAACGGAAGGGTGCATGCCGCCCGCTCGTTGCGATGGTCGGCGTCCTCGCGTTCATTCTCGGTGGCCTGGCGGCCCCGCAGCCCGCCTCGGCGGCCACCACACTGATCTACACGACTTTCAAGGGTGACGGGGCGGCGGACCAGGAGTTGTGGGTCTATCAGTCCACCAACGGGGGAACGAGTTACAGCGTCCTCCACGACACGAACTTCCGAGGCCCGACCGGCGTGCTCCGGGACCCGAGCATCATCAAGCGCGATGGCACCTACTACGTCGCGTACACGTGGCAGTCCTGGACGACGAACTCGACCTACTTCGCCGTCGCGCGCAGCACAGACCTGCGGACCTGGACGAACATCGCCACCGTGCCGTCGGGCATCTCCAGCACTCAGAACGTGTGGGCACCGGAGTTCTACGTCGAGGGTGGCACCGTCCGGGTCATCGTGAGTGTCCGCCAGACCACGAACCCGAGCGGCTTTCGGCCATACGTCTACACCGCGCAGAACTCTGGCCTCACGTCGTGGAGTGGCCCGCAGCAGATGAGCGGCCTGGGCTACAACTACATCGACACGTACGTCGTGAAGTCCGGCAGCACCTACCACGCCTTCACGAAGAACGAGAGCACGAAGTACATCGAGCGATGGACGAGTAGCAGCCTGACCAGCGGCTGGACCCGTCAAGGCACCCTGTGGAGCGCCGGCTACGAGGGGCCGTCACTGGTGCGGCTGGACAACGGGCAGTACCGGATCTACGTCGACAGGTACACAAACGGTGGTATCTGGACGGCGACGAGCGCGAACCTCACCTCGTGGACCGGCTTGAGCCTGGTGGGCTGCTCCGGCTGCCGCCACGGCACGGCGATCCCCATGTGAACTGACTCGTCCGGAGTCATCCGTCGGCTCGCAAGCGCCGATACACCAGATGGCTCGATGCGACGTCACCTCGTCACGTCGGAAACACGGCCGTCGAAAGGACTCGCCTCATGCTCGCACGTACACGATCCACCGTCATCGCATTGGTCGCAGCCGTCCTGCTCAGCGTCGGCATGGGCGCCGTATCCACCCCGAGCAGCGCCGCCCCTGGCGCGTCCTTCCAGAATCCCGTCGTCGGTACGCCCAACAGTGCCGACCCGTGGCTCGGCTACTACAACGGCAACTACTACTACACGGCCACCACCTGGACAGGGAACATCTACATCCGTAAGGCGCCGACCCTTGGTGGCCTGCGCACCGCGCCGGAGACCCGGGTGTTCACGATGTCGCAGCCGAACGCGACGTCGAACATGTGGGCGCCGAGCATGCACCTGCTCAACGGCCCGAACGGGCAGCGTTGGTACCTCTACTACTCGGCCGGCCCGAGCGCGTGCTGCGGCGGGCAGCGTCAGCATGTGCTGGAGAGCGCGGGAACCGATCCGATGGGTCCCTACACCTATCGGGGCCCGCTCACTCTGATGCCGAACAACGGCTGGTCGATCGACGGCAGCGTCATGACGGTCAGCGGAGTGAACTACTTCGTGTTCTCCGCGTTCAACAACAACTCCGGGTTCGAAAACGGCGGCCTGCAGAGCCTGTACATCACGCGGCTGACCAACCCGTGGACGCCCGCGTCGTTGGGGACGCTGATCTCTGAGCCCACTTTTTCATGGGAGCGCCAGGGCAACCCCGTCAACGAAGGCCCCTACCCGTTGCAACGCGCCGGCCGCACATTCCTCACCTACTCGGCCAGCTACTGCGGCACACCCGACTACAAGATCGGAGCACTCGAACTGACCGGCTCCAACCCGCTGAGCCGCACCTCGTGGACCAAACTCACCAACCCGCTCTTCCAACGCAACGACACCAACGGCGTGTACGGTCCCGCCCACCACTCCTTCTTCACCTCGCCCGACGGCACGGAGGACTGGATCGTCTACCACGCCAACTCCTCGTCCTCCCAAGGCTGCGGGACCACCCGCACCAGCCGCGCGCAGCGAATCTCCTGGAACCCGGACGGCACGCCCCACCTCGGCGTCCCCGTCTCCACCTCAACGGTCCTGGCCGGTCCGTCCGGCGAACTCAACAACCCGGGCGCGGTGCCCGTCCAACGCTTGCAGTCGTTCAACTTCCAGGACCGTTACGTGCGGCACCAGAACCACGCGGTCCGGATCGACCCGAACGTCGCCCCCGCGCTGGACGGGCAGTTCCGGGTGGTTGCCGGGCTGGCGAACAGCGGATCCGGGTACGTGTCGTTCGAGTCGGTGAACTTCCCCGGCCACTACCTGCGGCACAACAACTATGTGCTGGTACTCGATCCGAACAACGGCTCGACGACGTTCAGGCAGGACGCCACCTTTCGTCAGGTGGCCGGGCTGGCGAACTCGTCGTGGTCGTCGTTCCAGTCGTACAACTTCCCCGACCGGTACGTCAGGCACAGCAACTACACGCTACGGATCGACGTGATCAGCACCGACACCGACCGCGCCGACGCCACGTTCCGCCGGACGTCCTGACATCCCGACCCCGTGTTCGAATCCGAATGTTCCTGAACGTGTGGGTTCGAATGCTGGTGTCCCGTTGGCGGTTCCGTTACCGATGTAGCCGAGACGACATCAGTCCGATGTCCGAACCCAGAGAGGTCAGATCCAGTGATGGGACACTTCACGGCACGGACCACGCCGTCTGACGGTTACGGATCAGGGCCGTCGTGGCGCACCCGGCCGGTTCGTCGGCTGCTGATCGCCCTGGTGGCCGCGGTGACAGCGATGGTCGGCGGCGTCGTCGTCACGTCGTCGCCGGCCACCGCCGCCACCCGCCAGTTCCGCGGCATGAACTGGGCCGTGCTGGGTGACAACTTCAGCACCGGTCCACTTGTCGTGCAGGGCCTGAGCTCGTCCGACAGCAACGCGACAGTGCGCGCCAAGGCCAACGCGCTCTACGACGACATGGCGTCCACCATGGGGGTGAACACCGTCCGGCTGCCCATCAACACCCACACGGTGGGGACGGCGTGGTGGAACGCCTACCGGGGCGCCATCGACGCCGCCGCCGAACGCGGCTTCAAGGTCATCCTCGCCTACTGGGAGGACGGCGCCGCCTCCGGCGGCAGGATCACGAACCTGTCGGCGTGGAACACGATGTGGTCCACGGTGACCAACACGTACGGCTCGAACACCAACGTCTACTTCGAGCCGATGAACGAGCCACACGGCTACAGCTCGGCGGAGTGGCGCAACGTCGCGGCCGACTGGCTCAGCCACCACTACTCGGCGGTGCCCGGCCGGGTGCTCATCGGCGGCACCGGCTACAGCCAGGACCTGCGCGACGTCTGCAACGACACCCGCTTCAACTCGACGCTGCTCTCCTTCCACCACTACGCCTTCTTCTACAGCCCGATGACCTACGACGCCTTCCGCAGCCACATCCAGACCCGCCTCGGCAACTGCGCGTCCCGCGCGGTCGCCACCGAGTTCGGCGCGGCCATGCACACCGGCCTCAACTACGGCGACGCGAACAGCACCGACAACTTCGTACGCCACATCCGCGCCATGGCCCAGGTCATGCGCGACAACCAGATGGGCGGCACCTACTGGCCCGCGCTCGGCGGCAAGCCGACCGGAAACCTCGGGTACGACGGCTACTCGATGTTCTCGCTCAGCGGCAGCGGCACCGACCTCAACCTCACCATTCGTAACGCCTCCGGCGCCGAGCGCATCCGGTACGCCTGGGGCGACACCGTCGGCGGTCCCACGCCGCCGGCGTCGTACTACCGGGTCACCGTGCGGCACAGCGGCAAGGCCATGGACGTCCAGTCGCCGAACACCGACAACGGCGCGCGTGTGGGCCAGTACACCTACAACGGCAACGCCTGGCAGCAGTGGCAGTTCCAGGACGCCGGCAGCGGTTACTGGCGCCTCGTCAGCCGGCACAGCGGTAAGTGCCTCGACGTGGTGAGCGCCTCCACCGCCGACGGCGCCGAGCTCGTCCAGTACACCTGTGGCACCGGCACCAACCAGCAGTTCCAGATGGTCGCCAACGGCAGCTACTTCCAGCTCCGGGCACGACACAGCAGCAAGTGCGTGGACGTGCCGGCCGCGTCGACCGCCGACGGCGTGGTCCTCAAGCAGTACACCTGCAACACCGGCACCAACCAGCAGTGGTCGCGCACGGGCGTCTGACGATCGTCTCGACCTGACCACGGACCGCCGTACCGACGCGGTCCTCGCCTCCGCAGCACCAGACAGCCCGGCGGTCCGGCCGCCGCTCGGCGGGGCCGGCTGGACCACACCGCGCTGCCGAGCGAGGCGCCGCCCCGACGCCGACCGGTGTCTGGGCGGCGCCTGAGGTGCGGCCCGGCCCGGGCCGCACCTCAGGCGCGCGGCGGGGCGGTCGAATCGCGTACCCGCAGGGACGGGCTGATGACGACCCGGTGTGCGGGGCGCTCGGGGTCGGTGAGCCGGTCGGCGACCAGGCGCACGGCGGCGCGGCCGATGGAGCGCCGGGGCGGCCGGACCGCGGTCAGCGGTGGGCTGAAGAGCTCGGCGACCTCGTCGTCGTACGCCACGATGGAGAGATCGCCGGGCACCGCCAGGTGCCGCTCCTCGCAGTGCTGCACCAGCGCGATCGCCTCCGGGTCGGCGTGCACCAGCAGCGCGCTGGTGCCGGTCAGCTGACACTGGTGGAGGACGGCGTCGAGCGCGGCGTCACGCTCCGGTGCGCGGGCGTCCGGCACTGCGGCCGCGATGGTGGCGTCCGGGTCCAGGCCGCACTCCGCCATGGCGTCGAGCCAGCCGCGCCGCACGTGCCGGCTGGTGGGGCTGTTGGCGGCGACCACGAGGCCGACCTTGCGGTGCCCGAGGGAGGTGAGGTGCCGCACCGCCATGGCCGCGCCGAGCGCGTGGTCGGTGACCACCGACTCCATCACGGCGTGGTGGCTGCCCACCGTGGCCGTGCGTTCCAGCAGGACGACGGGGAAGCCGAGCTGGTCGAGCCACTCGATCGTGCGCGCGGAGGTGGGCGCGTCCATCCGCGGCGCGATGATCAGGCCGTCGACAGCCATCCGTTCCACGAGCCGGGCGAGCTGGGGCTTGTCGTCCTCGGTGTCGTACGAGGAGCCGCGCAGCACCACGCGCATGTCGAGTTCGCGGGCGACCTCCTCGGCGCCGCGAGCCACGTCCGGCCAGTAGTAGTCCAGCGAGGGCACCAGCATGCCGAGGGTGCGCCCGTCCAGCGCGTCGAGGCCCGCGCCGGGTGCCTCGTCGGCGGTCGGGGCGTCCTCCGGCGTGATCAGCGCGACCCCGCCGTGGACCCGGCTGACCAGACCTTCGGCGGCGAGCTGGGCGATGTCGCGGCGGATGGTGACGGGCGCGGCGCCGAGCGCGTGGGACAGGTCGGAGACGCGCATCGCCCCGTCGCGTTGCAGTGCCTCCAGCAGTTGCTGGCGGCGGGCGACCTGCAGCGGTCCGCGGGCCTCCGCCGGGCCGGCGGCGGGACTGTCCTTGGTCATGGGGCACCTCCGAGGAACGCTTCGTGCGGCGCGAGCTCCTCCACGGTGAGGACGAGCTCGCCGGCTGGTCCGAACGCGGTGACGTCGATCGCGAGCCGGTGCAGCCGCGCCCCCCACACGTCGAAGAGCATAGGGTCCTCGACCGGGCGTACCGTCGCGGCGCAGGGGGCGGACGCCGGGCGCCAGGTGAGCCCGACCCGCCCGGCACCGTCGAGCGCGGTGACCTCGGCGCGGCCGCCGCCGAGCCGCACCTGGCCGGCGACGAGCAGGTGAACGTGGGTCGGCGGCGGCTCGGTGGCCGGGTCGAGTTCCCAGGCGTCGACGACCACGACGCGTCCGCGGTGCCGTTCCAGCCTGGCGGTGCGCCACCAGTGCCGCAGGTCCGGGCGCGGGTACGCGGCGGCGAGGTCCATGGTGGCCTCGGCCCTGGTGTCGTCGGTGGCGTGGGTGACGTCGCGGGCGGCGAAGGCCCGGCCGGGTGACTGGCCGGTGGCGCGGACGTGCGGGACGTTGTGCCAGGTGCTCCGCATGGTCCAGATGCCGTACCGGTCCGGACCGAACGTCTGCGCCGTGTAGGTGGGGCGGCCGGCGTCGACGAGCACCGGCACCGCGTTGAGAGCGACCACGACGCTGCCGACGTCGTTGTGGTTGTGGTGCTCGCCGTTGTGGCCGCCCTTCACCGCGAGGGTCAGGCCCGCCGCGCTGCCGGCCGCGCGCCGGGCGAGCATGACCTGGGTGGAGGGCAGCCACACGTCGCGCGGTAGCGGCGACACGCCGGGTGCGGCGCGGACCCAGTCGGGGTCGGTCAGCGCCCGCAGCAGCCGTCCCAGGCCCTGCTCGGCGCCGGCGACCGGTGCGGCGGGGCGGCGGTGGGCAGCGGCGTGGGCCTGCGCGTCCCGGTCGCCGACGCGGCGGGCGGCGCGGTGCAGGGCGTGCCAGGGCTGGTTGGTGGCCGGCCGGGCGGCGCCGTCCGCGTGGTTGAGGCACCAGGGGCCGCCCAGGTGCACGCGGTGCGGGAAGGCGACGGTGTGGCGCAGCGCGTCACCGGGTACGCCGTCCAGCGCGCCGCCCGTGGCGTGGGCCAGGATGTCGAGCGCCTCCAGCGCCCGGCACGCGCCGTTCCACCAGTACTCGTAGCCCTCGTCGACGGCGCCGTCGGCGGGCAGCGCCGCCACGTACCGGTCGAGTCCTTCGACGACCAGGTCGACCAGCGCGGCCCGCCGGGTCTGGTCGTCGACCAGGCGCAGCGCGGCGACGAGGACGTTGCCGTGGATCCACGGGTTCCAGTTGTGCACGTCGCCGTCGAGACCGAGCCAGTGCCAGTCGCGGCGGGCGGTGAACGGGGTCAGCACGCGCCGGTCGACCTCGTGGCGGACGCGGGCGCGCAGGCCGGGCGCGTACGCGTCGAGCGGCTCGCCGAGCAGGTGGTCGATCCAGGCCAGCTGCGCGGCGACCTCGCCGGCGCCGAGGTCGAGGTACGGGTCGGTCACGGTGGGCAGCACGGCGCCGTGCACGGTGTGGGTGTCGTCGTGGGCGGGCCAGCACCAGCTGCTCTGCTCGCACAGCAGTGTCACCCCGTCGACGACCTCGTCGAGCCAGCCGTCGTCGAGGATGACGGCGGCGACGACGGCGGCTCGGGTGAGCCGCCGCTGCCGGGCGAAGACCCGCTGCTCGTACGTGTCGCGGTCGCCGTTCCGGTGGTATCGGGCGTATTGGCTGGCCAGCGGGGTCGGCCACGGGGTGGCCCGGTCGCGTTCGGCGGACGCCCGGAGGCCGGCCAGCGTGGGCCCGTGCACGTGTGGCTCGGCCCAGGCGTCGCGCCGCAGCGCCGGGGGCACCGGCAGGGCCAGCTCCGAGGGCAGGAGCAGCTCTTCGAGCCGGGCGGCACCGGCATCCGGCCAGGCTGATGCGAGCGGGCCGGCGAAGCGGTCAGCAGCGGCCATGGCTCCTCGTAGGTAGAGCGACTGTGAGCGGTCACGACCGTATCAGAGCGTTTTCTGGCGGACCGGCGCCGCCGACCACCGTGTAGACGGAGCGGTCGATGCCGTTCTGCAGACCCTGTCCGCCGTGAACGGGCGGCCAAGGGGCGACTCACGCCAGGCCGGACGCGCAACCTGTGCTCTTTTGATCGGATGTGCTCGTCCTGGTTCGATAAGGGCATTGACTTGTTTCGTTGTGAACGTTTTACTTCGGAAACCTGGCCGTCGCCTCAACGTCACATGCGCGGGCGACGCGCCGGCTCCGACACATCCCATGGAGGCGATCGATGCGACGGGACCGCGGCTGATGGTTGGCGGGATCGGCGAGCTGGCGTCCGCGCCGGGCCGGGATGCCAGCACCGCCGGGAGCTGGAACCGGGGTGACTGGTTGGCGCTGGCTGATCGCATGCTCGCCGCCGTCCGGCCGTTCGCGTCGCCCGGCCATGCTCTGGTCGTCGTTCCTGGCCGGGAGGGCGGCTACGGACGGGCCGTCGACGGCCTGGAGGGGTTCGCCCGGACGTTCCTGCTGGCGGGTTTCCGGGTCGCCGGTGCGCGGGGGGTGGGTGTCGAAGAGCTTGCCGACTGGTACGCGGCGGGGCTCGCCGCCGGTACCGACCCGAGGTGTGCGGACCGCTGGGTGCGGCTGGACGAGCACCCCCAGGCGAAGGTCGAAGCCGCCTCCCTCGCGCTCGTCCTCGACCTGACCCGTCCGTGGATCTGGGACCGCCTCTCACCCGAGGTGCGGGAGCGGGTGGTGGACTACCTGGCCCCGGCGGTCGGCGACGCCAGCTACCCGCGGATCAACTGGGTCTGGTTCCGCCTGGTCGTGCAGACGTTCCTGCGCTCGGTGGGCGGGCCGCACTCCCTGGACGAGATGGCGGAGGACCTGGCCACCCATGACGGATTCGCCCGCGCCGACGGCTGGATGTCCGACGGGCCCGAGCGCGCCTACGACCACTACGTGGGCTGGGCGCTGCACGTCTATCCGACGTTGTGGGCGCGGATGGCCGGCGCGGAGGAGCTGGCCGCGGGGCGCCGTGAGCGGGATCTGGCCGGCCTCGACCGGTACCTGCGTGACGCGGTCGCGCTCGTGGGCGCGGACGGGTCGCCGTTGGTGCAGGGGCGGAGCCTGATCTACCGGTTCGCGGCCGCGGCCCCGTTCTGGGTCGGCGCGGTCGCGGGGGTGCCGTCGGTCAGCCTCGGCCAGCTGCGCCGCGCGGCCACCGGCATCGTGCGGCACTTCGTCGACCACGGCGCCTTCGATGACCGCGGTCTGCTCACCACGGGCTGGCACGGGCCGTGGCCCCGGCTGGCCCAGGCGTACTCAGGACCCGGCTCGCCGTACTGGGCCAGCAAGGGGCTACTGGGCATCGCCCTGCCCGAGGACCATCCGGTGTGGACGACACCGGAGGAGCCGCTGCCGGTCGAGCAGCGGGACGCCGTCCGGGCCGTACGCGCGCCCGGCTGGCTGGTCTCGGCCACCCGCGCCGACGGCGTCGTCCGGGTGATCAACCACGGCACCGACCACGCCGTCGAGGACGCCGCCATCGGTGACTCGCCGCTCTACGCCCGGCTCGGCTACTCCACCGCGACCAGTCCGGTGCTCGACGAGAGCGGCTGGGTCAACCCGCTCGACCAGTCCGTCGCCCTCGTCGATGAGGAGGGCCGGGCCACCCATCGCACCGGGATGCACCTGCTGACGGTGCACGTCAACGGCGACGGCGTGGGTGCGGCCGGGTCGCGCACCCTCGCCCACTGGGTGGATCCGGACCCGGGTCACCGTGACCACGGCGGTGGCCGCGCGGGCACGTCGTCGCCGGCCGGGCACCTCACCGTGTACTCGCTGGTCCTCGGGCCCTGGGAGCTGCGCCTGGTCCGCGTCGACGACCTCGCCGGCGGCGTCGACGCCGCCAAGTTGCGGCTGCGGGTCGGTGGCTGGGCCCTCGCCGGTGCTGCGACGGCAACCTCCGGCGGCGGCGTGGTCAGCGTGACCGGCGCGGGCCTGACGAGCCGGCTGGAGGGCGTGCGCGGCGGTGGCACGGCCGGCGCCACGGCGGTTCCCGACGGTGGGCCTTTGGCCGGCGGGCTGGTGGTGCCCTGGGTGGACCACCCGGTCCGGCCCGGTGCGTGGGTCGTCGTCCTCACCGAGTTGTCCGGCAACCGCGCGGTCACGACGCGGCGGGCGTGCCGGGTCGTGCTGGGCGAGGACGCCGACGGTCTCGATGTGGCGGTCGGCTGGCCGGACGGGGCGAGCACGGTGACCCGACTGGACGCCGAGCGGGCCACAACCGCGGTCCAGCGGCCTGGTAGCAGTCCGGGCCCATCCGAGGCCCCTGACTTAAGGAGTAAGGGATGAAGCGCGTGATATCGGTTGCCGTCAGTGCCGCGACGGCGCTGACACTCGTCCTCACCGGCTGTGGCGGCGAGGACGAGCCGGCCTACCCCAACGCCCCTGTGACGATCAGCCTGGCGGGTTGGAGCCTGACGTCCACACCGGAGTTCAAGACACTCGCCGACGGCTTCAAGGCGAGCCACCCGAACGTGACGGTGGAACTCAAGGAGTACGACGCCACCAACTACGACACCCAGATGACCGCCGACCTGGCCGCCGGCACCGCCCCGGACGTGTACGTGCTGAAGAACCTGAAGAACTTCTACACCTACCAGAGCGGCGGCCAACTGCTCGACGTGACCGACGCCTCCTCCGCCCTCAGCGGGGTGAGTTCGGCCGCCGCCTACCAGGTCGAGGGCAAGGCCTACGCGGTGCCGTACCGGCAGGACTCCTGGGTGCTGTTCTATAACAAGGAGCTGTTCGCCAAGGCGAAGGTGAATCCGCCGGACGGCAGCTGGACCTGGGACGACTACGCCACCGCGGCCAAGGCGCTGACCACCGGCCTCAAGGGTGCCGGCGCCAGGGCGACCGGCACCTACCAGCACGTCTTCCAGTCCACGACGCAGGGGTTCGCGCTCGCGCAGACGCCGGGCGCGGACCTGCTCTCCGGTGACTTCTCCTATCTCAAGCCGTACTACCAGCGGTCCCTCGACCTGCAGGCGGCCGGCGCGCAGCCGACGTACGGCACCGCGAACACGAACAAGCTCACCTACCAGGCGCAGTTCGGCAAGCAGCAGTCGGCGATGCTGCTGATGGGCACCTGGTACATCGCCACCCTGCTCCAGCAGCGCACGACCGGCGACGCCGACAAGTTCGAGTGGGGCATCGCCCCGGCGCCGCAGTTCGACAAGTCCACCACCGGCACCTCCGCCACGCCGGTGACGTTCGGCGATCCGACCGGGCTCGGCATCAACCCGAAGATCGGCAAGTCGAAGGTCGCCGCGGCCAAGGCGTTCCTGCGATACGTGGCCGGCGAGGAAGCCGGCAAGGCCCTCGCCGGAATCGGCATCACGCCGGCCCAGGTCACCGACGCGGTCAGCCGGACCCTACTCGGGTTGGACGGCGTGCCGCAGGACGAACTGTCCGCCTTCGCCTACGCCACCCGCTCGATCAAGCCGGAGAACCCGGTGTCCAAGCACACCGCCGGCCTGCAGAACCTTCTCAAAGACACACACTCGGCGATCCTGTCCACCAGCAAGGACGTCGACGCGGCGTTGAACGAGGCGCAGAGCCGCGCCAAGAACGAGGTCCTCAACCAGTGAGCTCGGGGCGGGTCCGGCGCGTCACCCCTGCGCACGCCGGACCCGCTGCCCAGGCCGGACGCCCCGGAGAGTCCCTATGGCAACAACGCTGCGAATGCGGCCCAGGAGCAGGCTGGTACGGCGCAACACGGTGGCCGGATGGTCGTTCATCCTGCCCAACTTCATCGGCTTCGCCGCGCTCACCCTGGTGCCGGTCGCCGTGCTGTTCTACGTCGCCTTCACCAACTGGAACGTCTTCGGCGTGGCCGAGTGGACGGGCACCGCGAACTTCCGCCGGATGTGGGCCGACGCGAGCTTCTGGACCGCGCTACGCAACACCGTCTACTACACGGTCTTCCACATCCCACTGACCCTGGCGGCCGCGCTGGGCCTCGCGCTGCTGCTCAACCGCAAGCTCCGTGGCGTGCGGTTCTTCCGCACGGTCGCGTTCTTCCCGTACATCACGTCGATCGTCGCGATCGCGGTCGTCTGGAACCAGTTGTTCAGCCCTGAGTACGGGCCGATCAACGCTCTCCTGCGCGCGGTCGGAGTCGGCGACCCGCCGGGCTGGACGACGTCGGGGGACTGGTCGATGCCGGCGGTGATCATTGTCGGCACCTGGCGGTACATGGGCTACTACATGCTGCTCTTCCTGGCCGGCCTGCAGACCATCCCGGCCCAGCTGTACGAGGCGGCCCAGATCGACGGCGCCAACTCGTGGCAGCGGTTCGTGCACGTCACCATCCCGGGGCTGCGGCACACCACGTTCTTCGTGACCGTGATGCTGACCATCGAGAGCTTCAAGGTCTTCGACCTCATCCTGGTGATGACGGAGGGCGGCCCCGGCCAGTCCACCCTGGTGCTGTCGCACTACATCTACCAGAAGGGCTTCGTGGAGAACCAGTTCGGCTACGCCTCGGCGGTCTCCATCGTGCTGTTCGCCATCTGCTTCGGCTGCACGATCATCCAATTCATGATCAACAAGCGGAGGGAGAGCTGATGGCGGTCACCGACCTCTCCGCGCCGGCTCCGGCCATCACCGTGCCCGGCGGCACCCGGCCGGGCGGCCGGCGGGTGCAGCCCCGGGCCTGGCGACTGGCCGGATACACCGCCCTCGTGCTCGCGGCGGCGGCGCTGCTGCTGCCGTTCTACTGGATGGTGATGTCGTCGTTGAAGGTCAACAACGACGTCTTCACCATCCCGATCAAGTGGCTGCCCGACCAGGTGGTGTGGCGCAACTATGTCGACATCTGGCAGCGCTCCGACATGACGACGTGGCTGAAGAACACCCTCCTGCTCTCGGTCACCGTCACCTTCCTACAGGTGTTCACCGGCAGCTTCGCCGCGTACGGCTTCGCCCGGATCCGCTTCCCCGGCCGCAACCTGCTGTTCCTGGCGTACGTGGGGACGATCGCGGTGCCGTGGCAGTCGTACATGATCCCGCAGTTCATCCTGATGTCGAAGCTGCAGTTGTCGAACACCCTCTGGTCGATCGTCGCGCTGCAGGCGTTCGGCGCGTTCGGCGTGTTCCTGATGAAGCAGTTCTACGAGACCATCCCGGAGGAGCTCAGCGAGTCGGCGCGGGTCGACGGGCTCAGCGAGTTCGGCATCTACCGGCGGATAATGCTGCCGCTGTCCCGCCCCGCCCTGGCCAGTCTGACGCTCCTCACGTTCGTCACCACCTGGAACGACTACCTCGGCCCGCTGATCTACCTGCGCAGCCCCGACCTGCGCACCATCCAGCTGGGACTGAACACGTTCATCTCGCAGTACAACGCCGAGTACGCGCTCATCATGACCGGCTCGGTGCTGTCCGTGCTGCCGGTGGCGGTCATCTTCCTGGTCGGGCAGCGGTACTTCATCGAAGGCATCGCCACCACCGGACTGAAGGGCTGACCGATGATCCCGCGTCCGCGCCACGACACCATCGCCGCCGTCTTCGACGGCGTCTACACCGCGCTGGTCAGCAACATGCTGCTGGTGCTCGGCGGCCTGCCGCTGGTGGCCCTCGCGCTCACCACCGACGCCGCCCGGGCCTGGCCGCTGTACGCGCTGGCCGCCCCACTGTGCGCCCCGGGCCTGTGCGGTGTCTTCGCGGTCATGTCCGGCTACTCGTCCGGCGGGGCCGGCGGGTTGCTCCGCACGTTCGGCCGAGCCTGGCGGGCCACCGCCCGCCGGGCCATCCTCTGGGCCGCCGCGGCCACCGCCATCCTGGTCGTCCTCGGCGTCGACGCGTACGCGCTGTGGGGTCACCGGGCCGGTGCGCTCACGCTGCCGATCCTGGCCGTACTCGCCGTACTGACCGCCGCCACCGCGCTGCTCGGCCTGGTGACCATCGCCGAGCGGCCCACCGCGCGGCTGCGCGACGTGGCCCGCGCCTGCGCCTACCTGGCGGTGCGCCGGTGGTACCTCACCGCCGCGTCACTGCTGGTCCTGGCTTTGCTGGCGCAGCTCTTCGCGGCCCGTCCCGCGATCGCGCTCGGCGTCGCGGCCGCGCCGCTGTGGTACGTCGTGTGGTCCAACAGCCGGTACAGCCTGCGTGCCGCGCTCGACCCACCGACGGCCGCGGCCCGGAGCACCTGATCACCTCCGCCCTCCCGGCGATCGAGCCGGAACGCCGACGACACACCTGCCCGGCACCGGTCCGGACACACGAGGGAGAACAGCATCCATGACGGCGACCGACGTCCGTCCCAGCCCAGACGCCGAAGCGATGGCGGCCGCGGTGACCGCCGCGATACGTACCGTCGAGGCGAACATCGACACCTTCGGCACGCGGTACCCGGCGGACACCACCGTCGCCAACCGCTACCCGCTACGACCACCGACCGCCGGCCAGCCCGAGGGCGCCAACGTCGGCTGGACCACCAGCTTCTGGCCCGGGATGTTGTGGCTCGCCCACGACCTGACCGGCGACGAACACCACCTGCGAGCGGCCCTGGCACATGTCGACAGCTTCGCCGAACGGGTGCACGGCGGCATCGACCTGGACACCCACGACCTCGGCTTCCTCTACACCCTCGCCTGCGTCACGCCGGCCCGGCGCACCGGCGACCGGCGCGCCCGGTCGGCTGCCCTGGCCGCCGCCGACCACCTGATGACCCGCTTCCTCGAACCGGCCGGCATCATTCAGGCCTGGGGCGACCTGGCCGACCCCCGCCAACGCGGCCGCACCATCATCGACAGCCTGATGAACACTCCGCTGCTCTACTGGGCCAGCCAGACCACCGGCGACGGCCGCTACGCCGCCGCCGCCCGCCGGCACACCGCCCAACTGCGCGAGCACATCCTGCGCCCGGACGGCACCACCTTCCACACCTTCTACTGGGATCCGGACACCGGCGCACCACTGCGCGGCGAGACCGAACAAGGCCACGCCGACCACACCTGTTGGGCCCGCGGGCAGGCCTGGGGCATCTACGGCTTCACCCTGAACCACCGGTACACCGGTGACCCCACGCTGCTGGCCTCCGCGTCGACCTGCGCGGACCACTTCCTCGCCCGGCTGCCGGCCGACCACGTCGCCTACTGGGACCTGGAGTTCGGCGACGGCAGCGGCCAGGAACGCGACAGCTCCGCCGCCGCCATCGCCGCCTGCGGCCTGGCCGAACTCGCCGGCAGCATCACCGACCCGACACGGGCGGAGCGCTACCGGGCGGGGGCCGGCCGGATCCTGCGCTCCCTGGTGGACAACTACGCCAGCGACGGCCGTCCGGTCTCGAACGCGCTCCTCCTGCACGGCGTCTACGACAAGCCCAAGGGCGTCGGCGTCGACGAGGGCAACCTCTGGGGTGACTACTTCTACCTGGAAGCCCTCACCCGCGCCACCGTCCCCGGCTGGACCAGTCCCTGGTGACCCGCCCCAACCGCACGGATCTCGGAGAGGTGACCATGAACCACCGATACCACTGCACCATCCCGGCCGCCGACGGCCACAACACACTGCCCGTCAACCCCTGCCGCCTGCTGGACTTCACCCTGCTGAAGCTGTCGGCCGGTCAATCCTGGACCGGCGGGTCCGGCGACCGGGAGATCCTCGCGGTCGTCCTCGGCGGCACCGCGGATTTCACCGTCGCCGACCACCACTTCGCGCACGTCGGCCAGCGTGCCGACGTCTTCTCCGGCAAGCCGCATTCGGTGTACGTCCCGGCCAGCGCCACCCTCGTCGTGGAGGCGGTCACCGACGTGGAGATCGCCCTGCCCAGCGCCCCCAGCGACCTGGCGACCGATCCGTACGTCATCGCACCGGAACAGGTCACGAGCGGGCGCTGGGGAGCGGCCAACTTCGGTCGGACCTACCACCAGATCCTCACCGAGATCAGCCAACCGGACCTGCCCGCCCGCCGGCTCATCGTCGGCGAGACCTACACGCCCTCCGGAAACTGGAGCACCTACCCGCCGCACAGGCACCGGGTCGACGACCTGCCCGCCGAGGCGGCGCACGAGGAGATGTACTACTACCGGGTCAACCCGCCGAACGGATTCGGCATCAGCCGGGTCTACACCGACGACGGGTACGAGGAGAACGTCACCATCCGGGACCACGTGATGCAGATGATGCCGGAGGGCTATCACACCGTTGTCAGCGCACCCGGCTACACCACGTACTTCCTGTGGTTCCTGGCCGGCACCCAGCGTACCCAGGGCGCCCGCGAGGACGCCGACCTGGCCTGGGTCGGCCAGACCGTCCCGACCCTGCGCAGCCTGGGCCTGTGACGATGGTCCTGGACGCCTTCCGCCTCGACGGGCGGGTCGCCCTCGTCACCGGCGCGAACCGCGGCATCGGTCAGGCCCTCGCCACCGCGCTGGCCCAGGCCGGGGCCGACATCGCTCTGCTGGGCCGCACCGACCCCGCCGAAACGATCGCCATGGTGGAGAAACTCGGTCGGCGGGCCCTGGTCGTGCCCGGCGACCTGGCCACCGCCGGAGCAGCCGAGCTAGCCGACGCCGTCGAGGCGGTCGCGGCGGGGCTGGGCCGCCTCGACATCCTGGTGAACAACGCCGGCATCATCCGCCGCGCCGCTGCCGTAACCCACCTACCGGAGGACTGGGCGGCCGTGCTGCGCGTCGACCTCGACGCGGTGTTCCACCTGTGTCAGGCGGCTGGCCGGATCATGCTCGACCAGGGGCACGGAAAGATCATCAACATCGCGTCGATGCTGTCGTACCAGGGCGGTATCCGGGTGCCGTCCTACACCGCGGCCAAACACGCCGTCGTCGGGCTCACCCGGGCGCTGGCCAACGAATGGGCCGCGGACGGCGTGAACGTGAACGCGATCGCGCCCGGCTACATCGCGACCGACAACACCGCGGCCCTGCGCGCCGACCCCGACCGGGAACGTGCCATCCGCGACCGCATCCCGGCCGGCCGCTGGGGCGCCCCCGAGGATCTCATGGGCGCGGCGGTCTTCCTCGCCTCCGACGCCGCCCGGTACGTGCACGGGGCCGTCCTCGCGGTGGACGGAGGCTGGCTCGCCCGATAGGAGTGTGCGCAGCGTGGAATCGGATCGGCTGTTCAGCGCCCAGCGGCAGGAGCGCCTGCTCGCCGAACTGCGCGGGCAGGGCGCGGTACGGGTGCGCGACCTCGCCCGCGAGTTCGGCGTCAGTGAGCTCACCATCCGGCGCGACATCGCCGCACTCGCCGAACGGGGCCTGGTGTCGAAGGTCCACGGCGGTGCCACGCTGCCATCCCACGGCAACACCCTCAGCCAGCCCCGGCAGGCTCCGCTCCGCTTCACCATCGGCATGGTCGTGCCGTCGCTCGACTTCTACTGGCCGCCCGTCGTGGCCGGCGCGCGTGCCGCCGCGGCCGCGCTCGGCGTCAGCATTCAACTGCGTGGCTCCAGCTACGACCCCGAGGAGGACCGTCGCCAGATGGGCCGTCTCGTGGAGGCGCAACAAGTCCAAGGGCTGTTGCTGGCGCCGAGCCTGGACGGCGACGACGCCGACGAGATCCTCGAATGGATCGGCCACCTGCCGGTCCCGACCGTTCTCGTCGAGCGCCAGCCGCGCCGGTGGACGCCGACCACCCGGCGCATCGAGTGGGTACGCAGCGACCACTCGCTCGGCCTCGAGATCGCCCTCCACCACCTCCGGCAGCAGGGGCACCGACGAATCGGGCTCGTCGTGGCGCAGGGCAGCCCCACATCAGTCCACCTGCGGCACGCCTGGCGGACAGCCGCCGTCGACCCGAGCACGTCCGGCGCCCTCGCCATGCAGGAGACCGTCACGACGCCCGGCCAGCGGGACGTCATTGTCCGCATCCTGCGGGAATGCCAACTTTCCAGGATCACGGCGTTGATCGTGCACAGCGATCCGCACGCCATCGCGGTCGCCCAGTTCTGCGCCGAGATGGGCATCGCCGTCCCCGGTGACCTGGCGATCGTCTCCTACGACGACGAGATCGCCCACCTGGCCGATCCAGCGATCACGGCCGTCCGGCCGCCGAAGAGCCACGTCGGCCGCCTTGCCGTCGAACTCATGGTCTCCCGCCTCCTGAACGGTGAACGCCGGCCACCGCACCGGGTACTGCTCGCCCCCGACCTCGTCGTCCGCGGTTCCTCGCTGTCTCCCACACAACGGCACTAGCCAGCGGGGAGCGGTCGCCGACGACGTTCGCACATGTACGTTCGTGGATTAGTTGGTTCGGATTGTGGCGTCCTGGTTCGCGGTCGGTTACCAAGGTGTCAACCCGGTGTGAACCGTCACCGGTCGGCGGTGGGTGGCACCAGGCCTGAGCGTGTCGCTCCGACGCCGACGGCGGTCGCCGTCCGCCCACGGAAGGACGAACGTAGTGAGACGCAACAGACGGCTCCTGTCACTGGTGGCAGCGCTCTCCCTGGCCGGCTCGGCGGTCATGGCAGTCATCACCGTGGCCGCCGCTCCGGCGCAGGCGGCGCCGGTCACGATCCCGAACGGCACGCAGTTCACCGACAACAACGGCAACGGGCTGCACGCGCACGGCGGTGGTGTACTCAAGGTTGGCAGCTACTACTACTGGTTCGGTGAGAACCGCAACGCCAACAACACGTTCCGGGCCGTATCCGTCTACCGCTCCACCAACCTGCGCGACTGGGAGTTCCGCAACAACGTGCTGACCCAGTCGTCGGCGGCGGAGTTGCAGGTGGCCAACATCGAGCGGCCAAAGGTGATCTACAACGCCAGTACCGGCCGGTACGTGATGTGGATGCACAAGGAGAACGGCACCGACTACGGCGAGGCCAGGGCCGCCGTCGCGTCGTCGGCCACCGTGGATGGCGCCTACACATACCATGGCAGCTTCCGGCCGCTGGGCCACATGTCCCGGGACATCACGCTCTACAACGACGGCGGCACCGCCTACATGCTCTCGGCCGCCGACGAGAACCGTGACCTGCACATCTACCGCCTCACCGCCGATCACCTGAACGTGGCCACGCTGGTCGGCAACTTCTGGAACGACGCCAGCCGCGAGGCACCGGCCCTGTTCAAGCGCGGCAGCACCTACTTCCTGCTCACCTCGGGCCTGACAGGCTGGAGTCCGAACCAGGCCAAGTACGCCACGGCATCCAGCATCTCCGGCCCGTGGACCGCCATGACCAACGTCGGCGACTCGACCACCTTCCGCTCTCAATCGGCGTTCGTGCTCCCCATCCAGGGCACGTCGACGACGAGCTATCTCTACCTGGGCGACCGCTGGGCCGGCGCCTGGGGCGGGCCGGTCAACGACTCCCAGTACGTGTGGCTGCCGATCGCCTTTCCCTCCGCCACGACCATGAGCCTGAACTGGTATCCCACCATCACCATCGACGCGGCCACGGGCACCGTCACCGGACAGGCACCGCCCTACTACCGCATCACCAACCGCAACAGCGGCAAGGTGGTGGACGTGCTGGACATGGCCGTCACCGACAACGCCGAAATCAAGCAGTGGTCCTGGAACGGCGGTGCGAACCAGAAGTGGGAGTTCCGCGACGCCGGTAGCGGCTACTTCCGGATCGTCAACCAGCACAGCGGCAGATGCCTCGACGTCGCCGACGCCTCCACCGCCAACAACGCCAACGTCATCCAGTACAGCTGTGGCGGGGGCACCAACCAGCAGTGGCAGTGGGTCGCCACCGGCAGCTACTACCAGCTGCGCGCCCGGCACAGCGGCAAATGCCTGGACGTGGTGAGCGGCGGCACCGCCGACGGCACCGACATCACGCAGTACACCTGCGGAGCCGGTACCAACCAGCAATGGACACGCAGCCAGTCCTGACACCGCCGTCGCGGGTGCCCGAGCACCCGTACACCTCGATGGCTGGAGGAGGACCGGGCTGAGGCCCGTGCGGCACCGCGAGCCGGTGCCCGCCGGGGTCTGGGCCGCCCGAGCGGGGAGCAGCAGTCATGACAGAGCCTGCTTGAGCAGCCCATGCCTCTGCGCCTCAACACACCGACATCGGCCATGGTTGAGGCCGCAACAGCGAAGACTCACCTTGTTCTCGACGTGCCGACCGTCGCCGGATCCTGACTATCGATACCGTACGCCGGACGCCGCAGGCATCGGGCGCGATCGGGTAGCGGGCGGCTACCTCAGACCCTCCCGCCGAGCAGCTGCGCCGCCTGGATGGGGCACATCCCGGCCGGCCGCCCAGCGCAACCCGCGTTCGGTGATGGTTCTCACCTGGGGTATCAGGAGGTCGTCGGGGCCATGGCCGAGCGTCGACACGAACACCCGACCACGGCCGAAGCGCCGAAGCCACACCACCGGCATCACGGTGCCCGCGGCCTCCGGGACACCGTGATCGCCGGTGAAGGTCGTGGTGGCGAGCACCTCGATAGCAGGGTCGACATGGCAGTAGTACTGCTCGGTGTGGACCGTGAAATCGGTGACGCCGTCCACGATCGCGTGATCGCCCACGATCGTGATGTCGTGGTCGACGAAGTCTCCGGGGTGGCACAGAAAACGGCCGCCGACCATGTACTGGTACCAACGCGCCTCGTAGGCGGTGGCGACGACGCCACCGTGCCAGCCGGCGAAGCCCGCGCCATCTCGGACCCTCCCGACCAGACCCTGCTCCTGGTGTTGGGTCAGCCGGCCGCCGGTCCAGCACTGCACGATGAGGTCGATGGGGGCGAGTGCGGCAGGGTCGCCGTACACGTCAAGGGTCTCCGCGACGTCGACCGTGAAGCCGTGCGTGCGCAGATTCCCGATGAACAGGTCCGTGCAAGCTAACGGCTGGTGTCCTTCCCAGCCGCCCCGCACCACGAGTGCCCTCAACGTCCACCCCACCTGTTCGGTCGACGGCGCCGCACCGGCCGCCGGCTCGGTGCCTGGCCCGGGCCAACCCTACCCACCGGCTACCTGCCAACGTCCCTCCGATCGGGTCAAAGCCCGGGCGTGGCAGGCCTCTGGCCGGTGTCACTTCCGGGCCGCCGATCGGTCATCGCGCGTCGAACACCTGTCGCTCTGATTGTCGTCAGGCTCCTCATCAGCTGTGGCCCGGACTGGTGCGCTTGCGGAGCCGGAAGCCGTCGGCCGTGAGCTGGCTCAGGGTGTGATCGCCGAATGCGCGGCTCGTACACTGACGAAAATGGAGGACCACACGGTCACCGGGATCGGTGCACGTCCGGTGCCCGCTTTGCGGGAGTACGTCGACTCGTATGTCGGCTTCGACCTCCGCGGGCTCCCGACGGGGGTGCACTGCGGCCCGCCGAGCCGCGCGCTCACTGCGGTGATCAGCCTGTCAGATCCTTTGGAGGTGGCGGCGGGCGTTGATGACGGGTCGCCGGTCACCCGCTTCGGCAGCTGGCCGGCGGTCTGATGTGCCGGTCCGTCGCGATTCACCACGACGGACGCCAGCAAGGTGTTCAGGTATCGCTGACACCGCTCGGGGCCCGGGCCATCTACGGCATGCCCGCCGCTGAGCTCGCCCACCGACTGGTCCCACTTGACGAGCTTCTCGGAGCGCTTGCCGTCGAGCTGGTCGACCGGCTCCGATCGGCGACCACATGGGCGGCGCGGTTCACCGCGCTGGACGAATTGCTCCTCCGAGTTGTCGGCCGTGGCGCCGGCGGCGATCATGTGCGCTGGGTGCGTCCCGAGGTAGCCGAGGCATGGCGCCGCCTCGTCGCCGCGCGGGGTTGCGTCCAGGTTGGTGCGGTCGCCGCAGAACTCGGCTGGAGCCGCCGGTACCTCACCGAGCGGTTTCGCGGTGAGGTAGGCCTGTCGCCGAAGACCTTCGCCCGAGTCTTGCGCTTCGAGCACGCGCACGAACTGGCGTCGGCGCAGGACCCGCTCCCGTGGGGCGATGTGGCAACCGTCTCTGGCTATGCCGACCAGGCCCATCTCGTGCGGAACTGGCGGGAGTTCACGGGCCGATCGCCGACGGCCTGGCGTCGCAGCGAAGCCCTCCTCGGAGCCGGGTAGCCGCCAACCGTCTGCCCGTCGCGTCGGCTTCTCTTCCCTTTTCTTCAAGACCGCCCGATCGCTGGCGTGGACGATCGTCGGCATGAGACTCGTCATCCACGAACGCAATGCCATGGACCTGCGGACCACCCCCGTGCACCTCGGACTGGGATCGAGAGCGAAACCCGTCGAGGGCTTCACCTGGGACCCGGAGGTACTCCAGGCATACAGCGCCGCGGTCGCGGCAGACGGCGCCGAGGGCCGGATGGTGATGATATTCGACGGCGACGGGCTCGGCGACCATTGGGAGAGCCACCCAGCAGGCGACGAACTGGTCGTTTGCCTCAGCGGGTCCGTGACGGTCACCCGTGACGTGGACGGGCTGCCCGACCGCGTTCTGCTCGGGCCGGGCGAGGCCACCATCAACCCGGCCGGGGTATGGCACGTGGTTGACATGGAGGGGCCGACGTCCATCCTGGCCATCACTGCGACCCTCGGCACCGACCACCGTCCTCGCACCGGCACCCGCCCGACCGAACGCGTCAGCACGCCCAGCCCGGAGGAAGCGCCGTGAGGACACGCATCGCGTGCCTCGGCGACAGCCTCACCCGCGCGCAGTTCAGCGTCGATTACCTGGATCTACTCGGACGACGCCGCCCTCCCGGTGACGTGCAGCTTGCCCGTTCCGGTGCCAACGGCGACTTCGCCTACAACCTCTTGCAGCGCCTCGATGCTGTCGTCACGAACCCACCCGATGTGATCACCGTGTTGATCGGGACCAACGACGCCCGAGCGAGCCTTCCCGGCTACCCCGTCGAGCAGGCCATGAAGCGCAAACAGCTCCCCGATCGCCCGTCGGCCGGCTGGTTCCAACAGTGCCTGGGAGCCGTCGTCGCACGGCTGCGAGCGGAGACCGACGCGACGATCGGTCTGCTGTCGCTACCGGTACTCGGCCAACAACTCGACGGAGCAGCGGCACACGCATCGGAGGCGTACAGCCGGATGATCGCCGAGGTCGCCGCCACCAACGAGGTGGCCTACCTTCCGCTCCACGAACGCCAGATCGAGGAACTGCGCCAAGCAGACCCGCCGCCGATTTCATACCGGGAGGTGACGCCCGCAGCGGTCGTCGGCGTCCTCGTCCAGCACGCAGTGCTGCGTCGCAGCCTCGACACGATCTCGCGGCGGCGAGGTCTCGTGCTCACGACCGACCACATTCACCAGAACAGCCGCGGCGCCGCCCTTATCGCTGAGGTCATCGACGCCGGTCTGCTGCCCCAGAGCGCATAGCTGGTTCCGGCGCCCGGCCAGTCCGATGGTATGGGTTGACCGGGCGCTCGCTCGCCCTTAGGTTGGGCTCGTGACGGATGAAACGTTTCATGGCCGGGTCTCCGACGCGCTCCGCAGCCAGCGCATCGAGACGCCGTCCTGGGCGTACGCGAACTCCGGCACCCGCTTCAAGGTGTTCCCGCAGCAGGGCGTGCCCCGAGATCCGTTCGAGAAGATAGCGGACGCTGCGGTAGTGCACCGGCTGACCGGAATCGCACCCACGGTGGCCCTGCACATCCCGTGGGACCGGGTGGACGACTTCGCCGCGCTCTCGACCTATGCGAAAGAGCAGGGCATCAACCTTGGAGCGATCAACTCGAACGTCTTCCAGGACGACGACTACCGGCTGGGCAGCGTCACCAATCCAGACCCGGCTGTGCGCCGTAAGGCGACGGACCATCTGCTGGAATGCGTCGACATCATGGACGCCACCGGTTCACGGGACCTGAAACTGTGGTTCTCCGACGGCACCAACTACCCCGGCCAGGACGACATCCGGGCCCGGCAGGACCGGCTCGCCGAGGCGCTGCGGGAGGTGTACGCGCGGCTCGGCACCGACCAACGGATACTGCTTGAGTACAAGCTCTTCGAACCGGCCTTCTACACCACCGACGTGCCCGACTGGGGCACCGCCTACGCGCACTGCCTGGAACTCGGCCCGAAGGCGCAAGTGGTGATCGACACCGGACATCACGCGCCGGGCACCAACATCGAGTTCATCGTGGCGTTCCTGCTGCGGCAGAACAAGCTGGGCGCGTTCGACTTCAACTCGCGCTTCTACGCCGACGATGACCTGATGGTCGGCGCGGCCGACCCGTTCCAACTGTTCCGGATCATGTACGAGATCGTTCGTGGTGACGCCCTCTCGCCTGAGGCCGGGATCGCGTTCATGCTCGACCAGTGCCACAACATCGAGGCGAAGATCCCGGCGATCATCCGCTCGGTGCTCAACGTGCAAGAGGCCACCGCGAAGGCGCTGCTGGTGGACCGCGAGGCGCTCGGCAGGGCACAGGAGGAGGGTGACGTGCTCGCCGCCAACGCGGTGATCATGGACGCCTTCAACACCGACGTGCGGCCGATGCTGGCCGACTTCCGGGCGGGCCAGGGGCTTGATCCCGACCCGATCGCCGCCTATCACCGTAGTGGCTACTTCGACAGGATTCGTGTGGAGCGGGCCGGTGGCATCCAGGCCGGCTGGGGAGCCTGAGATGACCGTTGATGATCTGATCGCCCGTTCCCGCCGGCTCGGCGCCGACACGCGCAACACCAACTACGCCGGCGGCAACACCTCCGCCAAGGGCACCGGAATCGACCCGGTGACCGGTGAGCCGGTCGACCTGCTATGGGTCAAGGGGTCCGGCGGAGACCTGGGCACGCTGACCGAGGCCGGTCTCGCGGTGCTCAGCCTGGCCCGGCTACGGGCGCTGCCGGCTGTCTATCCAGGCGTCGAACGCGAGGACGACATGGTCGCCGCCTTCGACTACTGCCTGCACGGTCGCGGTGGCGCGGCTCCGAGTATCGACACCGCCATGCACGGTCTGATCGACGTCGCGCACGTCGATCATCTGCACCCGGACGCCGGGATCGCGATCGCGACCGCAGCCGACGGCCCGGCGCTGACCAAGGAGATTTTCGGCGAGCGGGTGGTGTGGGTGCCGTGGCGGCGCCCCGGCTTCCAGCTCGGCCTCGACATAGCGGCCGTGCAGCGGGCACATCCGCAGGCGATCGGCGTGATTCTCGGCGGTCACGGTATCACCGCCTGGGGTGACACCAGCCAGGAGTGCGAGGCGCGCTCTCGGGAGATCATCGAAACGGCTGCGGCCTATCTGGCCGCACACGGCCACAGCGCGCCCTTCGGCGCATTGATCCACGAGCCGTTGACAGATTCGGTACGCCGCGAACGCGCGGCCGCGCTCTTCCCGGTGCTTCGGGGCCTGGCCAGCACGGATCGTCGCCAGGTCGGCCACTACACCGACTCCGAGGTCGTCCTCGATTTCGTCGGCCGGGAGCGGATGCCCTTTCTCGCCGCCCTGGGCACGTCCTGCCCCGACCACTTCCTGCGCACCAAGGTCAAGCCTCTCGTCGTGGACATGGCCCCGGACGCGCCGCTCGATCAGGTGGTGGCCCGGATCAAGGAACTGCACGCCGCCTACCGCGAGGACTACCGCGCCTACTACGAGCGGCACGCGACCGCCGACAGCCCGGCGATGCGCGGAGCGGACCCGGCGATCGTGCTGGTTCCAGGCGTGGGCATGTTCTCCTTCGGCACGAACAAGCAGACCGCTCGGGTGGCTGGCGAGTTCTACGTCAACGCGATCAACGTGATGCACGGCGCCGAGTCGGTGTCGACCTATGCTCCGATCGCCGAGTCGGAGAAGTTTCGCATCGAGTACTGGGCTCTGGAGGAAGCCAAGCTCCAGCGGATGCCGAAGCCAGAGCCCCTGGCGACCCGGATCGCGTTGGTCACCGGGGCCGGATCGGGCATCGGCCGGGCGATCGCGTTGCGCCTGGCGGCCGAGGGCGCCTGCGTGGTGGTCAGCGACCGTGATCTCCAGGCGGCGACCAAGGTCGCCGCGGAGATTGGCGGCAGTGATGCCGCTGTGGCAGTGGCGCTCGACGTCACCGACTCCGGCGGGGTCGCCGCCGCGGTCCGCGCAGCCGTCCTCGCCTTCGGCGGTGTCGACCTGGTGGTCAACAATGCCGGGTTGTCGCTATCCAAGTCGCTGCTGGAGACGACCGATGCCGACTGGGATCTGCAGCATGATGTCATGGCCAAGGGCTCGTTCCTGGTGTCTCGGGAGGCCACGCGGGTGCTGATCGCCCAAGGACTGGGCGGCGACATCATCTACATCTCCAGCAAGAACTCGATCTTCGCCGGTCCCAACAACGTCGCCTACGGTGCCGCCAAGGCCGACCAGGCACACCAGGTGCGTCTGCTCGCCGCCGAGCTCGGCCCTCATGGCGTACGCGTCAACGGCATCAACCCGGACGCTGTGGTACGCGGCTCCGGCATCTTCGCTGGCGGCTGGGGAGCCGACCGGGCCGCCGTGTACGGGGTGGCGGAGGAGAAGCTTGGCGAGTTCTACGCCCAGCGCACCCTGCTGAAGCGGGAGGTGCTGCCCGAGCACATCGCCAACGCCGTGTTCGCCCTGACAGGTGGCGATCTCACCCACACCACCGGCCTGCATGTTCCCGTCGACGCCGGTGTCGCTGCGGCGTTCCTACGGTGACCGGCACCTTCGCCGCAGTCGACCTGGGCGCGTCCAGCGGACGCGTCATGGTCGGTCGCGCCGGGCCCGATCTGCTGGAACTCAGCGAGGTGCACCGCTTCGCCAACGAGCCGGTCCGGACCAGTGGCACCCTGCACTGGGACATCCTCGCCCTGTACCGAGGTGTGCTGCGCGGCCTGCACGCGGCCGGACCGGTGGACAGCATCGGCATCGATACCTGGGCCGTCGACTACGGTCTGCTGGACGCGAGCGGGGCGCTGCTCGGCAACCCGGTGCACTACCGCGACTCGCGCACCGACGGGGTGCTCGAACAGGTCGCCGCGAAGGTGGGCGAGCAGCGGCTCTACCAGATCACCGGGCTGCAACAACTGCCGTTCAACACGCTCTACCAACTGGTGGCGGCGGCGGGCAGCCCGCAGTCAGCGGCGGCCCGGCGGCTGTTGATGATCCCGGACCTGCTCGCCTACTGGCTCACCGGTGAGATGGTCACCGAACTCACCAACGCGTCGACCACCCAGCTCTTCGATGTACGCCGCCGCACCTGGGCCACCGACCTGATGACCGACGCCGGAATCGACGCAGGACTGTTCGCGCCGCTGGTCGAACCGGGCACCCGGATCGGTGCCTACGACGGGACTCCGGTGGTCGCGGTCGGCTCACACGACACGGCCTCCGCCGTGGTGGCGGTGCCTGCACGGAGCGCCCGGTTTGCGTACATCTCCTGTGGCACCTGGTCCCTGGTGGGCATGGAGCTGGACCACCCGGTGCTGAGCCACGAGTCGAGGCAGGCAAACTTCACCAACGAGGCTGGCGTCGACGGCACCATCCGCTACCTGCGTAACGTCATGGGCCTGTGGCCCCTACAGGAATGCCTGCGCGCGTGGGACAACCCCAGTCTCGGTGGGCTACTCAGAGCGGCAGGGGACGAGCCGGCACTCAGCCAGGTCGTGGACCTGGACGACCCCGCGTTCCTGCCAACCGGTGGGATGGTGGAGAGGGTCACCCGCGCCGCCGGTCTCGCCACCGATGCCGCGCCGGCCCGGATTGTCCGGTGCATCCTCGACAGTCTCGCCCTGGCCCACCGTCGCGCGCTGCGACAGGCGCAGCAACTGTCCGGGCGGCACGCCGAGGTGATTCACATCGTCGGCGGCGGAGCGCGTAACGAGCTTCTCTGTCAGCTCACCGCCGATGCCTGTGGCCTGCCAGTCATTGCCGGGCCGGTCGAGGCCACCGCCCTGGGGAACGTGCTGGTGCAGGCGCGCGCCGCCGGCACGATCCGTGGCGGCCTCGCCGACCTGCGCACGCTGGTGCGTGACACCCATCCCCTCGTCCGATACGAGCCACGCGGCGACGAGGATGCCTGGCGGGCGGCCGAAGAACGGCTGGAGGGCTGACGTGCGTGTCGCGTTGTTCGCCACCTGCCTGGCCGACACGGTCTATCCGGAGGCGGCCAAGGCGACAGTACGGCTGCTGGAGCGCCTCGGCCATGAGGTGGTCTTCCCGCCGGAGCAGACCTGTTGCGCTCAGATGCACGTCAACACCGGCTATCAGCGGGAAGCGGTGCCGCTCGTCCGGCGCTACACGCGGACGTTCGCCGAGGCCGAGGTGGTCGTGGCGCCGTCGGGTTCGTGTGTCGGGTCGATCCGGCACCAGCACGCCGTCGTCGCAGCGGCGGCCGGCGACAGGGCCCTCGCCGACGCGGCCGCGTCGGTGGCAGCGCGAACCTACGAGCTGTCGGAGTTTCTCATCGACGTGCTCGGTCTCGAAGACGTTGGGGCGTACTATCCGCACCGGGTCACCTACCACCCGACCTGCCACTCCCTGCGGATGCTACGGGTGGGAGACCGGCCGCTGCGGTTGCTGCGGCAGGTTCGCGGCCTTGAGTTGGTCGAACTGCCGGCAGCTGAGCAGTGTTGCGGGTTCGGTGGCACATTCGCCATCAAGAACGCAGCGACGTCGACGGCGATGCTGGCGGACAAGATGCGCCATGTGCTGTCGACGGGCGCCGACGTGTGCACGGCGGGAGACACATCCTGTCTGATGCAGATCGGCGGAGGACTATCGCGGCTGCGTACCACGGTGCGAACCGTGCACCTTGCCGAGATCCTGGCGGCAACCGCCTGAGCGCGGTACGTGAGGAGATGCCGATGGAGGCGGCCTTTCACGACATTCGGAACGGAGAGGTGTCTTGACGTTTCTGGGGATGCCGGCCCGGGCACCGCGGGGGGTCGGGCACCTACGTGAGGGCGAACCGTTTCCGGCTGCGGCTCGCACTGCGCTGGAGAATCCACAGCTACGGCGTAATCTGGGTCACGCCACCGCCACGATCCGCAGCAGGTCCGCCGCCGTGATCGGGGAAATGCCCGACTGGCAGCAACTGCGGGAAGCCGGTTCAGCGATCAAGGCGGACGTCATGGCGCGGTTGCCCTCGCTGCTGGAAGAACTCGAGGCGAGGGTCGTCGAAGCCGGTGGCGTCGTGCACTGGGCCGCCGACGCCATCGAGGCCAACACGATCGTCACGGACCTGGTCCGCGCCACCGGCAGCGACCGAGTCATCAAGGTCAAGTCGATGGCGACGCAGGAGATCGGCCTCAACGAGGCATTGGAGTCGGCGGGGATCGCTGCGGTAGAGACCGATCTCGCCGAACTGATCGTGCAACTCGGCGAGGACAAACCGAGCCACATCCTGGTGCCGGCCATCCACCGTAATCGCTCGGAGATCCGCGAGATCTTTCTACGCACGATGCCGGACGTAGATCCTTCGCTGACGGATGAGCCGCGGGTGCTGGCAGCAGCAGCCCGCCGCTACCTGCGTGAGATGTTCCTGACGACCAAGGTGGCGGTCAGCGGTGCGAACTTCGCGATCGCCGAGACCGGCACCCTGGCTGTGGTCGAGTCCGAAGGCAACGGCCGGATGTGCCTCACCCTGCCGGACACTCTGATCACCGTGATGGGCATCGAGAAGGTGCTGCCAACCTGGCGTGACCTGGAGGTCTTCCTGCAACTGCTGCCGCGGGCCTCGACCGGTGAGCGGATGAACCCGTACACCACCATGTGGACCGGGGTCACGCCAGGCGATGGACCGCAGCACTTTCACCTGGTGTTGCTCGACAACGGACGCAGCGCGATCCTCGCTGATCCGGCGGGACGGGCGGCGCTGCACTGCATCCGCTGCTCAGCGTGCCTCAACGTGTGCCCGGTCTACGAACGCACCGGCGGCCACGCGTACGGATCGGTCTACCCCGGACCGATCGGCGCGGTCCTCTCCCCACAACTCACCGGGATCGCCGACAACGCGTCGTTACCGTACGCGTCGTCACTCTGTGGCGCCTGCTTTGACGCCTGCCCGGTAAGGATCGACATTCCGTCGATGCTGGTGCACCTGCGCAACCAGGCCCCGCACCCACGAGCCGAGAGGGCGGCAATGGCCGCAGCCGCTTACGTCATGGACCATCCGAAACTGTACGCGGCAGCGCAGCGCGCCACCCGGACCGCACGGCTCGCCGGACGGCGCGGACGCGGCCTGCCCCCGCCGCTGACTGGCTGGACCGCAGAGCGTGACCTGCCGGACCTGCCCGCCGAGACGTTCCGTCAATGGTGGGCGAAGCGATGACATCCTCCGCACGAGGCAGCCGCGACCTCGTGCTCGGCCGACTCCGGGCCGCGCTCAGCAGTCAGCCGGCAGACACGCCGGAAACGCCGCGTCACTATCGAGGGATGACCGGAGCCGGTGACATCGAGCTGCTTACCGAGCGCTTGATCGACTACCGGGCGACCGTGCACCGCTGCGCACCGGATGGGATCGCCGCCGTTGTCGGACAGCTGCTCCACGCCCGTACCGTGGTGGTGCCGCCCGGTCTGCCGGCCGATTGGCTCCCACCGGGCGTACGCGTGCGGCGCGACGACGGCCGGCTCACCCATGCGGAGATCGGTGGTACCGACGCAGCGGTCACCGCAGCGGCCGTCGCGGTCGCGATGACCGGCACCATCGTGCTGGACGCGGCGGCCGACCAGGGCCGGCGGGTGCTCAGCTTACTGCCGGACATGCACGTCTGCGTTGTCCGCGCCGACCAGGTGGTCGCCTCGGTGCCGGACGCGATCGACCGGCTCGGCCCACACCAGCCCCTCACCTGGATCAGCGGTCCGTCGGCCACCAGCGACATCGAGTTCGACCGAGTCGAAGGCGTTCATGGCCCGCGGACCCTACGCGTCGTGCTGGTCGGTTGAGGACGACAGGCACTGCCGTATTGAGCCTGTCCAGGCGAAAAAGCGTCCAGCGCTGCCACGATCCGGCGGGAGATCGCGCCGGCGGATCGTAGCCGACCAGCACACGCCCTCGCCGCACGGAATGCGGGTGGCGTCGGCGACCAGAGCCGGTTCGGCCCGGTCGCGGTGAACTGACGGTTGACCGGATCCGGCACCGGCGTGTGCCGTGGGTCCTGCCGCAGCAGTGCACGCAACTGACCACCACCGGCTCGGCCCGACACTCTCTCAACCAACGTCAGCGGGCTGCCTGTCCCAGTCGACCACGAGGATTCTTCGTAGGAGTGTCGACGTGTCGGACAACCAGAGTGACGCTCTCGATCCCCTGACTCGATGGCTCTACAGCCAGCGGCAGAACGGTCCGCAACCACCTATCCAAGGGCAGCCTGGCCTGCGATTGACATCGCGTTCGCCGGAGCCGCCGCCGTCCCGCTGTCGTCGATCCGCCAGCCGCGTGAGCAGCTGGGCCGCACGGCCGTTCCACTGCTGCTGGAGCAGCCCGACGCCAGTGGTACACACCGTCACCGCCACGTCGTGCTCCAGCCGGGACTCGTCGTACGCCGCCCCAGCGCCCAGCCCCGGCGCTGACCGCCATGACGGGCAGTCGCCCGATCCGCGCGCCCTCCGCGCACGGACTCGACGCCGGCAACCGCGCGAGGTCGTCGTCCTGACTGACGGCGCTCGGCAGCCGCGTTCACTCGGTGACGACTATCCGCACCTGACCGCCCCCAACGGTCGCCGCGCCGGCGCAGCGTGTGCCGTCCAACACATCGACGCCGACGACGTCCGACACGACCACCGGCTCGTCACCGTGGTTGATGAGGAACAGGTGTGCACCGCGCCGCACCGCCTCCAGGGTGTCCGGCAGGCCACGCGGTCGGTCCACGCCGGCCACGTCCGGTGCCCGCGCCAGCACCGGCCGCAGGCCGTCAATGTTGGTCGCGACGTACCAGGCGGTGCCGCGCCCGAGGTCGTGGCGGGTAGTCGCGGGATGGCCCGCGTCAGGACCGGAGGCAAAGTGGATGACCGGCGTCGCGCCTGCGGGGCGTACACGCTCCGACCAGACCCGGGCGTTCGATCCGTCGGACAACGCGACGGTCTCGTGCTCCCGCAGCGGATGAAACTCCTCGATGGACAACCCCAGCACGTCGCGTAGGGCGCCCGGGTGCACCGTGTCATGCTCGTCGACGATCCCGGAGAAGTACGACACCAGCAGGTGCCCGCCCGACTCGACATGACGGCGCAGGTTCTTGGCCGCGTCCTCCCCCAGAAGGTACCCGTTCGCCACCACCAACAGCCGGTACGCCGACAGGTTGGCGGCCGGGTGCACGAAGTCGACCGTGGCGTGTTCGCGCCAGAGCGCCTGGTAGTACGCGTCGACGCGCTCCCGGAAGCGCAGGTCCGTGCTGGGCCGCCACTCCAGTTCGAGCGCCACCGTCGGCGTTGTCCCGTGCCGACGCGCCGGGCTTGACTCCGAAACGCACCTCACCGATAGTTGGAACGTTTCAGGCAATCGATCGGAGTCAGGCAGCGCCGTCAGCCCGCCAGTCGGGCAACGCGACCAGACGAGGAGATCCCGCATGAGCCCTCGGACCCGAAACCGCAGCCTGGGGCGTGCAGCGGTGGTTCTCGCCTGCACGGCGGCACTGGCCCTCAACGGTTCTGCCGCCTCCGCAGGCGGCCCTCAACGGCAGGACGGCACTGCCGCCGTCCACCTCGAACAGCTCGACCGGGGGCTGGTCGCGGTTTCCACCACCGAGGGTGTCTTCCTCAGTTGGCGGTTGCGCGGAAACGAGGTCACCGGGCGCACGCCCGCCGGCCTGACCGGCCCGGACTTCCACGTCTACCGCGACGGGCAGCGGGTCGCGACGGTCGCCGACAGCACGAACCACCTCGACCGGGTGGGTACCGGCGCTTCGAAATACCAGATCGCCGGTGTTGTCGGCGGCGCCGAAGTCGATCTCAGCGCCGAGGTTTCGCCGTGAGTCGCCGGCTACCACGACCTGCCGCTACTCAAGCCCGCCGGCCCGGTCTGGTCCGCCTCGACCCTTCTCGAGACCCGGCCCACGGCCCTGCTGACTCCACCTCGTCCGGAGGATGCCATGCATCGAGTCTGCTTCACGCTCCAGGTAAACCCCGATCGACTTGTGGAGTACCGACGTCGCCATGCCCCCGTGTGGCGGGAGATGCTCGAAGCGCTGCACGAGGCCGGCTGGCACGACTACTCGCTCTTTCTCCGCGAGGACGGGCTGCTCGTGGGGACACTCCTGACGGATGACTTCGCCACCGCCCGGGTCGCAATGGAGGCGACCGAGGTAAACGCCCGCTGGCAGGCCGAGATGGCGGAGTTCTTCGAGTCCGGCCGACCCGACCATGCGATGTGCGTCCTCACCGAGGTGTTCAACCTCGACCGGCAGCTCCACCAGAACCAGTGAAGCGGTGTCGGCCAGGACGATCGGCACATGACCACCGGCGAGGGCGCCGGCGTCGACGACTACGCCACACGCATTTTGACGCATGCTGTGCGCGGCCGCATGACCTTCCGCCGGCGGAGGTCGGTGTACGGCTACTACGCAAAGTGGGAGGCGGACGGGACCACGCAGGGAATCCACGATCTGTTGCGGGAGCAGGTTCGCGCGGCCCGGGCCCTAGCGCGAGCCCATCAGCGGTAGTCCTGGACTCGCAGAGCGGGAAGACCTCCAGCAACGTCAGTGAGTCCAGCCAGGGCATCGATGCGGCGAAGAAGATCAAGGGACGCAAGCGGCACATCGCCACCGACGCCCTCTCAGGTCAGGCACTGGCAGGCTGCCCTCAGCCCCACCCGCGCCGCCCGCCACGCTGTGGAGGGTCACGACGCCCGACTGTTGGCACGGTTCTGCACAGCGACGACCGCGAACGCGACAATGCCGAGGGACGGCACGAGCAGTGGGAAGAACTGCCAGGTCAGGACTGCGGCAAGCGTCACCGCGACGAACAGGTACAGGACGGCCGAGAGGTCGGCGTCGAGTTGGTCTCGTAGCCCGCGGACGGCTGAGCGCCAGCCGCAATCGGGTGTCCATGCGCCGGCCGCCATCACGACAGCGGTGGCGACGATGCCGAGAGCGATCCAGCCGGCGACAGCCATCAGGGTGCCCGCCGGGGTCGGGTCAGTGCCGGCCAGTCCGATGGCGAAGACCGCCGCGGTGGCGCCGAACAGCGCTGCCAGCCCAACCGCCACTCCCCCTGCGACGGCCGACTTGGCGTCGCGCCACAGCGCGGCGTACGGGCATCCCTCGTCATTGACGTATCGCCGCAGGTGACCGACGCCGGCGGCCAGGGCCGCCGGGAGCGTCACCACGGGCAGCGCCAGCAGCGCGACAGCGACGCCGGTGAACAGCACCTCGCCGAGAAGGGCGAAGCCGTTACTGATCGGAGGTGACGCCCTCACCCCTTCAGCCCCTGGGTGGCGACGCCCCGGATGAGCAGGCGCTGGAAGATCAGGAAGAACAGCAGCACCGGAATCAGGGACACGAGGGAGGCGGCAACGGTGGCACCGTAGTCGGAGGTGCTGGTCGCGTCGTTGTACAGCCGCAGCGCCACAGGAAGGGTGTAGTTCTCCGGGGAGGTAAGGTAGATCAGCGGTCCGAGGAAGTCGTTCCAGGTCCAGATGAAGCTGAAGATGCCGCCCGTGACCAGGGCCGGGCGTAGCAGCGGCAGGATGATCGACCAGAAGATACGAATGTGGCCAGCGCCGTCGATGCGGGCTGCTTCATCCAGTTCGTGTGGGATGTTACGGATGAACTGGACCATGAGGAACACGAAGAACGCTTCGGTGCCGAGGAACTTGCCGATCAGCAGTGGCACGTAGGTGTCCAGCAGGTCCAGCTGGTTGAAGATGATGTACTGCGGGATGATGATCACATGGAACGGCAGGAGCAGCGTTCCGATCATCGCGGCGAAGAACAGCCCGGACCCTTTGAACCCGATACGGGCGAAGGCATATCCCGCCAGCGCGCTGGAACCCAACGTGCCGACCACCGCCAGGGAGGCCACGATCAGCGAGTTGAGACCGTAGCGCCACAGCGGGATGCCGGCGATGCCGTCCCAGACCCGGACGTAGTTGTCCATCGTCGGTTCCCACGGCAGCAGACCGCTGTTCTGGCCGAACTCGCTGGACGGCTTGAGGGTGGCGAAGAGCAGCCACACAAGCGGGTAGAGCACAACCGCCGCCAGCACGGTCAGCGTCAGATACCACACCGACGTGGCCAGCAGCCCGCGGCGACCTCGACGCCGAGCGCGCCGGGGCGCCCCGCCGTCCCGGTGGCCCGCGTGCTCGGGGGCGCTGGGTTCGGATTCGGCATGTTCGATCGTGGTCACCGATTGTCTCCCGCGTAGTACACCCACGAGCGGGCGGTCCGGAACATGATCAGCGCGATGACGGCAACGACGATGAGGACGATCCACGCGATCGCCGAGGCGTAGCCCATCTGCAGGTCGGCGAAGCCGCGCTTGTACATGTAGAGCGTGATGAAATTGAGCTGGCCGCCGGGAGCGCCGGAGCCGTTGGAGATGATGAACGCCGACCCGAACACCTGGAAGGCGTGGACCGTCTCCAGCAACAGGTTGAAGAAGATGACCGGCGACAGCATCGGCACGGTCACCTTCAAGAACTTGTGGACCGGGCCCGCGCCGTCGACTTCCGCTGCTTCGTAGAGCTCAGTGGGAACCTGCTTGAGGCCGGCCAGGAAGATGACCATCGGGGCACCGAACTGCCACACCACCAGGATGATCATCATGGGGATGGCGAGGTCGACGTCGCCGACCCAGCCGCCCAGCTCGATGCCGAAGATTCGCAGGGAGCCGTCGACCGGGCCACCGCCGGCGAACATCGCCCGCCACACGATCGCCACCGAGACGCTGGCGCCAATGAGGCTGGGCGCGTAGAACGCCGATCGGAAGAACCCCGAACCTCGGGTGACGAAGTTGAGCAGCATCGCGACCGCCAAGGCCGCGACGAGCTTGACCGGGGTGCCGATGAGCACGTACTCGAGGGTCACCCTCGCCGAACGCAGGAAGACCGGGTCGTCGGTGAACATCCGGACGAAATTGTCGAAGCCCACCCACTCCGGCGGGGTGAAGATGTCGTACCTGGTGAACGCCAGGTAGAGCGAGACGGCCATTGGACCGACGGTGAGGCCGAAGAACCCCATCAGCCACGGAATCAGGAATCCGTACCCGGCCCTGGTATCGCGTCGGGCTATCGTCGACGCGCCGCCGGAGGCGCGTCGCGTCGACTGCGGCCGGCCGTTGGGGGTGGGCGCTCCGTCCGCACGAAATGCTGTCGTGCGGACGGAGCCGCGCGCCGTCGGCGTCCCCCCGGGGACAGGGGTCGATGCCATGGGTTCTCCGCTCGTTGGGTTCCGACGGGTGCGCGGCCAACGCCAGGTGTTCACTTCTTGAGGATGGTGTCCATCTCGTTGAAGAACTGGTTCACTGCTTGGTCGACCGTGATCGACCCGAGGCCGAGTTCCTCGCTCAACTGCCGGAACTTCTCCTCGACCGAGCCGTAGCCCACAACGGGGACCGGGGGCGCCTCGCCCAGACGATTTTTGATCGAGGTTTCGTAGTCAAGGATCTTCTGTGACAGGGGGTCGAGCTGGACGCCGCCCAGGTGTGTCGCGGAAGCCGGGAGGCCACGGTTGGTGCCGAACACGGCACCCGCCTCCTTGCTGTTGATCAAGAAATCGACCAGCAGCGCCGATGCCTCCGGGTGCTTGGTGTTCGCGGCGATGGCATGCAGCATCGACGGCTTCAGGTACAGGTCCTTGGACGCGGCCTTGGTCGTCGGCGGAGCCGTCAGGGTGAGGCCACTCGCATCGATGCCGAGGTCACCGGCATAGCCGGCGCCGAAGTTGTCCCAGGTCATCTCACTGGCGGTCTGGCCCGAGCCGAAGCCGGACTTGGGTGCAACCTCGAGCAGGCGCTTGGTCGGGATCGTCGCGCCGCTGCTCCGTACCTGTGCGCCGCGGTTCCAGAACTCGGTCAGCTCCGCCTTGGTGAACTGCGGCGTGCCGGCGTCATCGAACAGGTTCTTGCCGTTGGCACGCAGCGTGAGCTCGAAGTTCTGGAGGCGTCCGGTCGGGTCAGTGCCACCCCACACCTTGCCGGCACCGGCCTTGGTCACGGAGTTCATCCATGCCGTGTACTCGTCCAACGACGTACCACCGGGATACGCCGCGACGCCGGACTTGCTCAGCAGCGCGTTGTTGATGAACATCGCCCACGCGTTGGTGCCGACGGGCAGCGCCGTCGTCACGCCGTTCACCACGCCGACCTTGAGAGTCGACTCGTTGAACCCATCGGTCTTGATGTATTTGCCGAAGTAGGGCTTAAGGTCGAGCAGGAGCTTGTTCTGCGAGTACTGGCGCAGGTACGCGTAGTCGAACTGCATCACATCGGGCAGGTCGCGGCCGACGGACTCGATCTGGCGCTTCTCCCAGAACTCCGGAAAGGCCAGGAAGGTGGAGTTGACGGTGATCTTGGGGTACTTCTCGTTGAACTTCGCGATCGCGTCCTTGTAGAAGCCGGCACGGGTGTCGTTGCCCCAGAAGGCCAGGTCAAGGGTGACCGGTGCGTTCGGGTCGAAGTCGGCCTTGGGCCCCTCAGGCTCGCCACCGCAACCGGCGAGCATCAGTGCCGCGCTGGCGATGGCCACGACCGCGATCTTGAAACGTTTCACTTATAGTGTCCCTTCTGGACGTGCACAGCTCACACAGCCACCCCGAGACGGACCCCTGGCAAGCTGCCCGGAGAGCGCTTGCCGGCCCACACTAATGAACACCTATGTGTTACGCAAGCGTTTCGCGTCCGACGACAGGAGTGCACCGTGAGGCCCTGACCTGGGTGGCACAAACGTTTCAACTCCACAGCTCCGACCCTGCGGCCGGCACCGAGTCGGCGTCGACCATCAGGACGATACGTCGGCGTGGCGCACCACCGGCTCACTGGACGAGGCACGCAGCACCAGTTCGGGCTGGAAGACGACCTGGCGATGCGTGTGATGGCCCTTGGCGTTGAGCTCGTCCTCAAGCAGTTCCACGGCGGTGCGGCCCAGCTCGGCTCGGGGTTGACGCACCGACGACAGTGGAACCGCGGCGGCGGCGGCGAACTCGATGTCGTCGTAGCCCACGATGGCGATGTCACCCGGGACGCGCACGCCGCGCCGGGTCAACTCCTGCAGCACCCCGAGTGCGAGCAGATCATTGGCGCAAGCGATGGCGGTCGGCCGGGTCCCGGCCGGCAGGTCGACGATCTCGCTGGCGGCGCCACGGCCGGCGGCGACGGTGAGGTCGCCTGTCGGCACGTCGGTGATGTCGGCTCCTCGGGCCGCCAAGCCCAGCCCCTTTCGGCGGTCGACGACCTGGCGGAGCGTCGGTGGGCCGCCGACGAAGGCGATGCGCCGGTGGCCCATTGCCACGAGGTGCTCGCCCACCAGCCGCCCGCCGAGCAGGTCATTGACCGTGACCGAGCAGAGGTTGAAAAGCCCCGCTCCCCGATCGACCAGGATCACGGGTGTGCCCCGCCTGGACAGTTCCTCCAGGCGTACACCATTGGTCTCGTCGACAGGCGTAATGAGCACACCCTGCACCCGCTGCTGCGCGAGCTGGTTGAGGTAGCGCTCCTCACGGTCGGCACGCTGTGCGCTGTCGCAGACGACCACGATGACATCTCGCTCGTCCAAGGCGTCCTCAGCACCGCGGACGACGTCGGTGAAGAAGGGGTTGGCCACGTCGAGGACGACGATCGCGATCTGGCGGCTGCGGCCGGCCCGCAATTGGCGGGCTGAGTCGTTCCGAACGTAACCCAGCTGTTCAATCGCCGCCAGTACCCGTTGCTCGGTGAGTTTGGCGACCCCGGCCCGCCCGTTGATCACGTTACTCACGGTGCCGAGGGACACCCCAGCCAGCGCGGCGACCTCCTTGATGCCGACGGGCGAGTTCATGTGCCAACGTTAGCCCAGGCGCACCCTCCCGCTGGCGGCCGTCTACGCCGCCCGGGCGTGGCGGGTGTCGCAGCAGAAGCCGAGATCATCCCGGCCAGCAGCGTGGCGTAGGTGGGGGTCATAGAGCCAGCCTGGATGCTCCTGCCTGTGTCGGACGGTCCCGAACTCAGCGGAGCGGGATCGACGATCCGGCGGCTCCGCGTCCGCCGCCCCTGTTTCGGTGGCCAGGGCCGGCGGCCTGCGGCTTACCGGGGAGGACGCTGCGGTCGGTGGCGGTGTCACGGCAGCCACTGGATGTTGGGGTTGAGGCGGCCGGTCCGGTCGAAGACGGCCATGTTGTCCCACTCGTTGCCCGAGTTGTTGATGTCGGTGGGGTTCCAGCCGTTGCCGGGCACCGCGTACCACGCGGGCTCCCAATAGAAGACCCCGATGGCGCCGGCGTTGCGGGCGGTGTTCTGCACCGCGGCGAAGTTGGCCTGCTGTCCGGCGGGCGTGACCGCGTATCCCGAGCACCCGCTCGTCACCACGTTCTGGGTGCTGTCGGCGTTCGCCGTGGTGTAGGGGTAGGCGGTCTCGGCGATGATGACCGGCTTGCCGTAACGGGTCCTCATGTCGGACACCACGCTGGCTAGGTTCGACAGGCTGCCGTGCCAGAAGCAGTAGTACGACAGCCCGGTGATGTCCCACTGCACGCCCTGGGCCCTGATGCCGTCGTAGAACCAACGGGCGCCGCTCCCGACGTTCGCGGTGTGGATAGCGACCTGAGTGCTGCTGTTGCACGCCTTAGCCGCGTTGTAGCCCGCCTTGAGCAACAGCCCCAGGTTGTAGAAGTTGTTGTTGAGGACGCGGCCGTCGTCCCACAGCATCCCGGTGTTGATCTCGTTGCCGATCTGCACGCTGTCGGGCACCGTGCCCTGCGCCTTCAGGCTGTCGCAGACGTCGTAGGTGTAGTTGTAGACATCGGTCTGCAGTTGGCTGATGCCGTGGCTGGCCCACGCCGCCGGCTTGAACTGCTTGCCGGGGTCGGCCCAGGTGTCGGAGTAGTGGAAGTCGACCATGAGCTTCAGGCCCTTGGCCTTCACCGTGCGGGCGTACTGCAGGACCTTGTCCTTGTTGTTGTAGCCGCTGCGCGGATTGTTCCAGACCCGCAGGCGGACGTAGTTCACCCCGACACTCTTGAGGATGTCCAGCGGATCGCCCTGGGTGCCGTTGGCGTACTGATACCGGGCGCCGAGATCGGCCGCGCGCTGCCCAGTAGACAGGTCGGCGCCGCGCATGATGGGGTCCCTGTCGCCGTCGGCCGTAGTCACTTCGAGGAAGTCCACGTTGGCCAGCCCGCCGGTGGTCGTTGCCGCCAGGCGCACGGTGTTGGTCCCTGCGACCAGCTGCACCGTCACGTTCCTGGTCGTTTAGGTGGTCCACGCGCCGGTGGCCGGCGCCGACTCCGCCTCGGGGCGGGTCGTCGCGTCGTACGCGGTGGGTGCGAGCAGGACGGCGACGCCGGACAGAGCCGTGGCCACCGTCGCGGCCACCCGGGTCTTCACGTACCACTTCATGGATGCTCCCGCGGGGGATGAAGCGTGGGCTGCCGAGTCGTTTCGCGGTCACAGGTTGCGTCGTGCCGGGGTCGGGCGTGCCGGCGGCTTCACCGGCGCGCCCGACCGTGGCTGGTGGGTCAGCGGACGTAGATGTTGGGCTGGGGCGGGGTGGACATGCCGTTGCCGAGGAAGAAGCTCGGGTGCGGCGGCTGGTTGTAGGCGGTGTTCTGCCACGCGATGGCGACCCGGTACTGCGGGTTGTGCATCAGGGTGTAGATCTTCGTCGTGGTCGGCGTGGGGGTGGCGTAGATCCGCAGCGCGGCGTTGTCGTCGCGCGGGAGGATGATCTCCTCGCGCCAGTCGCCGAACAGGTCGCCGGACAGCGACGGGGTGGACTTGGTGCCGTTGATCGAGTGGGCGCCCGTCCCGGTGAGCAGGCGGGTGTCGCCGCCGGTGCCGTACTTGTCGACGTGGTTGCCGTCGAGCAGTTCGCGGACCGGGTCGGCGTCCCACCAGGCGAGGAAGTTGTAGCTGCTGGGGTTGCGCCCAACGTTGCCGCCAGAGGAATTGAAGAGGTTGCCCAGGCCGGTCCCCGATCCCCAGAATTCGGCTCCCGCGCTGCCGGCGTAGATGTCGCCGGCCGCGCCGCGGGCCGGTCCCTCGCACCCGCAGCTGTTGTTCTTCTGCATGATGATGGCGCCGGTGTTGGCGTCGCGCAGCGTCGCGGAGGCACCGGAGCTCTGCTCGTGGATCTGCCAGATCTCCTCGCCGGCGCGGCTGGGCACGAAGTCGCTGACGTGCAGGGCGTCGCCGTGAGCGTAGAAACTGGTGGTGTACCGTCCGGTCCCGTTGGCGTTGATCGTCATGCCGCCGTAGATGATCTCGTCGGTGCCGTTGCCGTCGACGTCGGCGATGGACAACGAGTGCGCGCCTCGGCCGGTCCACTGGCTGCCGGCCTGACTCGAATCGAACTTCCAACGCAGCGTGAGTTGGCCGTTGCGGAAGTCCCACGCGGCGATCGTGCTCTTGGCGTAGTAGCCACGGCCCATGACGAGACTCGGGCGCTGGCCGTCGAGGTACGCGGTGCCGGCCAGGAACCGGTCGCCGCGGTTGCCGTAGTTGTCACCCCAGTCATTGATGTTGCCGCGCGCCGGCTCGAAGTTCACCGTGGACATCGCCGCACCCGTGAGGCCGTTGAACATCGTCAGGTACTCGGGCCCGGTGATGATGTAGCCGCTGGAGTTGCGGTGGTCGGCACTGCCGTTGCCGATCACCTGCCCGGTGCCGGAGACGGTGCCGTCACCGGTCTTGACCGCCATCTCGGCCCGGCCGTCGCCGTCGTAGTCGTACACCTGGAACTGGGTGTAGTGCGCGCCGGCGCGAATGTTGCGACCCAGGTCGATGCGCCACAGCCGCTGCCCGTTCAGCCGGTAGGCGTCGAGGTAGACGTTGCTGGTGACGCCGGACTGGGAGTTGTCCTTCTGGTCGCGGGGGTCCCACTTGAGGAATATCTCGTACTGGCCATCGCCGTCGACGTCGCCGACGCTGGCGTCTCCCGCGGTGTAGTTGGTGCCGGGCCTTGAGATCGGCACATCGAGGTAGTTTCCCCCGGTGAAGCGCAGCGATGGCTCGGATGTGCCCTGCTCGACGCCGTTCACGACCGGGCGGACGGTGTAGGAGGCGTCCGCTGCGGCTCCGGCGTCCAGGTAGTTCGTGGAGTTCGTGATCGGCGAGGCGGTCAGCTTCGTGCCACCGCGGTAGACGTTGAACGCGGTCGCGGGCGACTCGTTGCCGAACAGCCGCCACGACACCAGGTTGCCCGACCCCGAACGCACACTGACCAGACCGCGGTTCAGGTCCTCCATCTGCCTCCCGGATGGTGGGGGCGTGCTGCCGGATTCGAGCTCGACGTAGTCGATGTTGGCCAGACCGGCCGCGGTGGTCGGGTTCAGGCGGATCGTGTTGGTGCCGGAATTCAACGTGAGGTTCAACGTCTTGATGGTCCACGTGGACCAGGCACCGGTCGGGTCGAAGGCTACGGCCGACTGGACCACGGCGCCGTTGACGAGCACGTCGGCCGGCCGGCCAGCAGACCCCCCGTTGGCGAACCGCAGGGCGACTGCGGTGGTCCCGGCCGCGGCCGCGGTCACGGTGAACTGCGCGCCTGCTCCGACAGCGTTGTCGGCGTTGCAGAACCCGCTGCCGGAATACCCGGCGTGGTTGGACTCGATCACTCCGGTGCAGGTGGCGGGCGGGGACTCGGCCTCGTAACGGGTCACCGCAGCGGAAGCCTGGGTGACCGAGACCATCACGGCGCCGAGCGTCACCGCCGTGCAGGCGGAGAGCAACGCGAGGCGCTGTCTGGGTGGAAGCACGGTGATCTCCATCAGGTAGATCGGACAGTCCGGGGAGCAGGTGGCGGGCAGAACGCCATCTCCTCCACGACCCTGACCGGCGCTGTGAAGTGGGTCGACGAGCGGTGCTGCTGGTCGGCGCCCCGCAGACGCCGATCGGGCGGTCCCTCGTGGGGTGCAGTGCGCAGGACATGGCTCTGTGAGCGCTCACGGTAACGATTGAATCGTTCAATGTAAATAGCTTGTTGCGCGGAGGTGTCCGGGTGTCGACCCAGGTCTCCCGAGCTCACTCACGCGCGTCCGCGTCGTGAGGTTGACGCTGGCACCTGCGGAAACCGCCTCAGGCGGACGCCCGCCGGACCAGCTCGACGGGCAGCGTGAGCGAGGCCGGAACACCGCCGTCGATCATGGCGAACAGCACCCGCACCATCTCGCGTCCGACCTGGTCGAGCGGCTGATGCACGGTGGTCAGCGGTGGCTCGGTCGACTGCGCGATCAGCGAGTTGTCGAAACCACCGAGCGCAACATCCTGCGGCACACGCCGGCCGGCCGCCCGCAGGGCGGTCAACGCCCCTGCCGCCAGCAGGTCGGAGGCGGCGAACAGCGCGTCCACATCCGGCGCCTGCGTCAACAGCGCACGCGTCGCGCTCTCCCCCGCCGTGATGCTGTAATGGGCGGCGTGTGCGATCAGGCGCGGGTCGGCCTGCGGTCCGAGCACGTCGAGGTAGCCCCGAAGCCGCTCGGCCCCGCCGGAGGTGTCCAACGGACCGGTGACGATACCGACCCGGCTTCTGCCGAGGTCGTGCAGGTAACGCGTCATACGCCGGCCGCCCTCACGGTCGTCGGCGGCCACGTATCGAAAGTCGGCGCCCTCATCGCAGGGCTTCCCGCAGAACACCACCGGCAGAGCGCCACCGGCCAGATCACCGGCCAGCGGATCACCGCGGTGGGTGGAGACCATCAATACGCCGTCGACGTGGCCGGCCCGGACGTAGGCGGAGATGCGCCGGCGCTCGTCGTCGCCGTCGGCGATCATGAGCGTGAGGGTGGCCTCGCGGGTGGCCAACTCCTGCGCCGCCGCCCGCGCCAGCGTGTTGAAGTTCGGATCCTCAAACAGCCGCTCGTGCGGCTCGGAGAGCACGAACGCGACGGCGTTGGCACGCCGCGTGACCAGGCTTCGGGCGTGATGGTTCACGACGTAGCCGATGGCGGTCATGGCATCGCGTACGGCGGCGTCGGCAGCGTCGCTCACGTCGTGACCGCCGTTGAGCACACGGGAGACGGTGCCGCGAGATACCCCCGCCAGCCGGGCGACATCCTCCATGGTGGGACCGGTGCGTCGGGCACGACGTGCGGCACCCCGAGACTTGGGGTGCGGGGCCTGGGTGTCGCTCACCTCGGCCACAGAGCGGGTGGACCGGACCAGCAGGACGCCGCCCGCACCTCGCCGATCGACGTCCGAACGTTCGTCACGCAAAGATCATACGCAGCGACGGTCGGCCAGGAGTGGGATGGTCCGGTGGCCCTTCCGGCACGGCCACCGACACCTGCCGCAGTTCCTGCGGGACGAGCGATCCAGCACGGTGAAACGTTTCTGGCAGTTCATCGACCCGGCGACGCCCAGTCGATTGACGCCTACGGATCATCGGTGCAACCTGTTTGTCCCGCCACGCGCACAAACGCGGCACCATCGCCTCGCCCAACGCGAAAGAGCAGCAGCTCAACCACAGGCTCCCGACCGCCTCACCCAAGACGACATCCGCCGCCTCGTCGGCACCTTCGACGACATCCGCAACAACCTGCGGAACGCCCACAGCGAGGACAAGAGCAACGTCCACCGCGAGCTACGGCTCGCCCTCACCTACAACCCCGGTAAAACAAAATCAGCGTCGAGGCTAATACTGCAACGGCAGTTGGTCAGGGGTAGCCGCGTCGTCGGTAGTGGCAGGTTCGGGCTTGGTGTTGGCGTCGTCGGCGCCATCGGGACCAGGCCC